>JAKIWY010000039.1 GCA_022749835.1 Thermoplasmata archaeon
ATTCTCGAAAACATCCTCGGCACGTTCGTCACTCCGCGAGGTACCGAAAGACCGACTCGAGGTTGTCATCGGGGCTGCTCATCTCAAGGATCGAGAGCGACTCGTCGGTGACGAGGCGGGGTAGGGCCTGGTAGAATACGTCCGGGGCACGGGTGCGGACCGTAAGCCGGTCCGGGTCCTGGAATTGAACGCTCAGCACGTGGTCCCACGCCGAGAGGAGCTGGCCGAGCCGACGGGATTCGGCTGTGCGGATCTCGATGGAGTGCGGGTGGGCGTCCAAGGCGTCCCGGAGCCGGTGCACATTCCCCTCGGCGAGCACCCGTCCGTTGGAGACCATGACGATCTCCTCGGTAAGCCGCTCCACCTCGTAGAGGACGTGCGAGCTCACGACGAGGTGCCCACCGGAGGCAGCGTACCGCTCGAACAGGTCGAGCAGCCGCACCCGGCCGAGCGGGTCGAGCCCGTTGAGGGGTTCATCCAAGAGGAGCAGCTTCGGGCGGTGCGCGATCGCCTGGGCGATCTTGACCCGCTGACGCATCCCCTTGCTGTATCCCCTCAAGTGTCGGTGGGCGGCGTCGGTCAGACCAACTTGCTCGATGGCATCCGCGGTTCGGGCACGGGCCTCCTCCCGGGAGAATCCATCGAGCCGGAGCAGGTACTCAACGAACTCGAAACCGGTCATCCAGCCGTAGACCGCAGGATGTTCCGGACAGTAGCCGATCTCGGCGGGATGCGGCGGCCGTCCCCAGGGGTTCTCGCCGAACCGCTGCAACATTCCTCCATCGGCGCGAAGCTGGCCGGTGATCAGTCGGAAGAACGTCGATTTGCCGGCCCCGTTCGGACCGATCAGCGCCGTGATGCCGGGGTTGAACGTGGCGCTGAAGCCGTTGAGGCCGAGCACCTCCCCGTAGCGCTTGGTGACGTTCTGGGCGACGATCGGCGCCGTCACTCGGGCACCACCTCCGCGCCCTCGAGGCGCCAGTACGCGAGGAAGAATGTGGTCGCCGAGAAGCCGATCAGTATCACGGCCGCCACCCAGGGGCTCAGGGGATCCCCGCCGACCCCGAACGCCCCGCTCGCGACGGCGATCAGGTTCTCGTCCGGGCTCAGGTACCCGAACGACGGCTGATTCGAGATCGCTGCGAGGAGGACGGCGACGGCCTCCGAGCCGATCAGCACGCCGAAGATCCCGGCACCGGCGAGGGCGCTGCGCGAGGAGAGCGACGAGAGGAACACCGAGATCCCGGTGAACGCCGTCACGGCCAGGAGCCCGACCGCGAGGTCGCCCCCGAAGCCCTGCAGGGCCAGCGGGAGGGAGGCGTAGCCCAAGGAGAGCACGATGAAGCAGCCGATCGAGGAGGGGATCACCGCGCCGAAGAATATCCAGGCGGCGACCGCCCCGGATTTGGCCACGAGGTAGTCGAAGCGGGTGATGGGCCGGGCCAGATAGAGCGTGAGCGAGCGGCTGGCCAAGTCGCGAGAGACGATCCCGGCGCCGACGGAGCTGCTCAGGAGCACGAGCAGGAAGAACCAGACCCCCGTACTGAACGGGATGAAGAACAGCCGGGCGGAGACCCCCGGGCCGAAACCACCCCGGAAGAGGGTCGCGATGTAGAACGGGACGACCGTCGACAGGAGCACCGCGGCCGATAGCAGCCCGAGAAGCACGAAGTTGAGCGCCTTGCCCCGCTCGAGAAGCTGCGACTCCAGGATCGCGCCCCATCGGTCCGGGCGGGGGCGCAGCGCCGGAGGCGGGAGGGAGTACTCGGGGGCGTGGATGCTCATGACACCGCTCCTTTCGCGCGGGCCTCGAGCAGGCTCAGGAAGAGCTCCTCGACGGTGTGCACGGCCGGCCGGAGATACCGGACCTGTACCCCGGATTCCCGCGCGGCCGCGAAGATCTGAATCTCGCTACCGGGAGAGCGAACGAGGCGGATCTCGGAGCGCTGGACCTCTGGCGAGAGCCCTTTCGCGCGAAGCGCGCTCGCGAACAGGAGAGGGTCGCCCTTCACCCGGACCACGACCTCGTCGCGTCCCGTCGCCTTGAGGTCGGAGAGGCGCCCTTCGGCGAGCAGCTGGCCGGCGTTCATCATGACGACCCGGTCGCAGACCTTCTCCACGTCGCCGAGAAGGTGGGTGGACAGGACCATGCTGCGGCCCGGACGCGACGCCAAGATCTGCAGGAGGCCGAGCATCCCCTCCCGACCGGCCGGGTCGAGGCCTGCGGTCGGCTCATCGAAGATGCATAGCGGGGGATCGTGGACGAGCGCCTGCGCGAGCTTGACGCGCTGGCGCATCCCGACAGAGTACTCCGAGATCTTCCGGTACCTCTCCTCTCGAAGCCCGGTGAACTGGAGAACCTCGTGGGCCCGCCGGAAGGCGACCTCCTTGGGTAGCCCGCTCACCCGCCCCATGTAGGCGACGAAGCCGATCCCGCTCATCTCCGGCAATAGGCAGTCGTGCTCCGGCATGTAGCCGACCCGCTCCCGGATCTGGATCCCGTCGACCTCGCAATCCTTGTCGAAGACACGGGCGCTTCCGGAGGAGGGGGGAATCAGGCCGAGCAGGATCCTGAGCAGGGTCGTCTTCCCTGCGCCGTTCGGACCGATGAGGCCGATGGCCCCCGCCGGGAGGGCCATGGAGATCCCCCGGATCGCCTCGACCTCGTCGAACCGGCGGGTCAGTTCGACGGTCTCGAGGAGGGGCGGCACGGTCCCCTCCTTCGTAGCCGGGCGAGGGATATCGATTCCGACCGGCAGGGGTCCCGGATGGTGGGGGGGCCGGCCAAAGCGAGGAGCATAGGTTCCCCTTCTCCGAGCCGCCCGGCACTGGCCGCGGACGCCAGAGCACCGCGGTCGGAGCGGCGACAGCACCGCCAGTGTAGGATATTATATTTTAATGTATGAAATATCGGCTAATGGTGAAATCCAACTGCCCAGGCCTGCGCGCCCGATCGGCCCGACCGGTTCACGCCCGCCGACGTGAGTTCGTTTGGACTGCGAGCGCTTCCACCGCAGGGGGATTTGCCACCCTGGCGACCCTACTGTTCTTCGGCGGGGCGGTTTCCGATGTCACCCTCAGCTACACGCTCATCGGTGGAGTCACCGGTGTCTCCCCGATGGCGCCGCTCTCGGCCGTCAACGCGTCGGCCGGGGGGGGCGCCTGCGCGAGCAATGCAACGGGCACGGTCCCATTCGGGAACGGTTCGGCCGCGGCCAACGCGACCGTCGTGGAGCCGAGAGGCTGTCCGTCCGCCACCCAGCTGGTCTTTCTCCCGCCGGTCGAACTCACCAATGGCCTACCGGTCACCGCGGGGCACTCCGCCCAGATCCGGCTCGACATCGTCACGATCAACGGGACGACCGCGATGCTGACGGACGTGCGATTCTACATCCAGGAGGTGGGCGGGGGGAACCCCATCGTCACCGGGACGTCGGCCAACATCACCAATGGGTCGATCGCAACGATGTCTACAAGCAACGCCACCCTCGTCGCACTCAACACGTACGGCGTAGGATTTCTGATGAATCTGACCCGCCCCTTCCTGTCGGGCGCCGCGACCGTGAACCTTACACTCACGGTCTATCTTTTCGACGGCGGAGCGGTCGAGGCGCTCTCTCAGGAACTGGTGACTTTCCTGGTCTTCTACTGACCTCGCGCCGCAACCTGCGGTCTTGGCCCGATGTGTCCTTGGGGGAGCTCGAACGGTACCGATGGGATCGGCGGAAGTGGCCTGAGGTGGGCGACTCTCTCCCCCGCCGGGGACCCGCCCCTTCAACCTCTACTCCGAACGAGGGTATATACCACCTGAGGGGGACGACACGACCACCCGAAGTCTGGGCGGGCAAAGCCCCCCGCACGGACACGCAGCTCCGGGTGCTGCGGAGGGACCAACGGTGCCCAGACCGAAGAAACAACGTGCTGAACGCCGAGTGCCCTTAGCCGTATACGTCCCCGCCGAGATCATGCAGAAGCTTAGGAAGCTGGCCCAAGAAGATCGGCGCACGATCTCCAGCCTCGCATTGGTCTTGATCGAGAAGGGGCTGAAGACGAAAGACCGCTGACCCGACCGGGCAATAGTCCACCGCTCGGGAGGGGTCCCGACCCTTGCCTCGGTTGACCCATCTCCCTGCGAGGTCATTGGCCCTTGGATTGGCCGAAGGCGACGAACCGTTAGCCTGAGGGCCCCCCCTCCTTTTCCCTGGCTCGGGGACTCGTTTCCCTCTCCTACCCGCTCGCTCGACGGCGGCCGCGGACCGCCCTAGGAGTGGCCCGCAAGTCCCCGTAGTCACGACGCCCCAGGTTCGGGGTATCCAAGCGTCTTGTTTCGTCGCGATCTCGGGCGGCGCGCCCTAGCGAGCCACGGCCTTCATCGGGGCCCGCGCGGGGCGCCGGCCGGTCCTCCTACGGGAAGAGAGGTTCTCCCGGGTCACACTATGAGCGGGTCGAGTCCCCTCCTTCCCCGCCGCGCCCGCGTGGGGTTCCGGCGAGCCGTAGAGGGGCGACACCGTTAGGGGATTCTCCTGGAAATAGGCAAGGCCCTCGATGTAGGCGCTGAACGTCTCGAGGCTGGTGAAGAGGGGGATCCCCATCTCGATGGTCCGGCGGCGCAGCACGTACTCATCCTCGAGCATCCGCTCGAGCTTCTCCTGGGTGAGCGACGAGGGAACGTTGAGCATCATGTCGATGTCGCCGCCGTCCAGCGCCTCGAGCACGTTCGGGTGCCGGTCCGGCTCGCTCACCTTGTGGAGGACTCGGACCCCTCGGAAACCGCGGGCGACCAGGTACGCCGCAGTGTCCTCCGTGGCGGCGATCCCGTAGCCCAGCTCCGACAGGCGGCGCGCCGAGGGGAGCAGCTGTTCCTTGTACGCCGTGCCGCCGACCGAGAGGAACGCGGTCCCGCCGGACGGGACTAGGCGGACCCCGGTGGCGACCATCGCCTTGACGAGGGCGTCCGAGAACGTCGGACCGAAACAGGCGACCTCCCCCGTCGATTGCATCTCCACGCCGAGCAGCGGGTCCGAGCCGGAGATCTGGAGGAAGGAGAACTGCGGCACCTTGACCCCCCAGCGGTGGGGAGGCAACGCCGCGATCCCCTCCCGAGTGAGGGGCCGGCCGAGCATCGCGCGCGCCGCCTCCCGGAGCAGCGGAACGCCGGTTGCCTTCGCGAGGAACGGAAGCGAGCGGCTCGCCCTCAGGTTGAGCTCGATGATCTGGTAGGCGCCGTCCTTCACGAGGAACTGGAGGTTGAACGGACCGCGGATATCGAGGGCTCGGCCGAGGCGACCGGCGGCGTCCTGCAAGCCGGCCTGCACCTCCGGGGAGGTGTGTCGGGGCGGCAGGCAGAAGATGGCGTCCCCCGAGTGGACGCCGGCCCGCTCCACGTGCTCCACGATTCCGGCGACCAGGACCTTCTTGCCGTCCGAGATGGCATCGAGTTCGACCTCGTCGGCCCCCTCCACGAATTTCGTGATGACGACCGGGTGCTCCGGGGAAAGGCGCGCTGCCTCGTTCAGGAACCGTGCAAGGTCCTGACGGCCCTGGATCACCCGCATCGCCTGTCCGCTCAGGACGTACGACGGCCGGACGAGGACCGGATACCCGACCTCGTCGGCGAACTCGCTGGCCGATTCGAGCGTGGTGAACGCCCTCCAGGCGGGCTGCGGGATCTCCAGCTTCTCGAGGAGCCTCGCGAACCGCGAGCGGTCCTCGGCGGTGTCGATCGACTCGGAAGCGGTCCCCAGGATCGGGATTCCGCACATCGTCAACAGCGGCGTCAGGTTCTGGGCGAGCTGGCTCCCCACGCAGGTGACGACCCCGGAGAACGTCTCGAACTCCACGAGGTCGCGCACGCGCTCGAGCGTGATCTCCTCGAAGTAGAGCCGGTCGGAGCGGTCGTAGTCGGTCGACACTGTCTCGGGGTTCGAATTGAGGAGCGCCACCGCCGGGACCCCTTCGGCCTTGAGTCCGTCGACCAAGTTCATCGTCGACCAGTCGAACTCGACGCTCGAGCCGATCCGGTACGGTCCCGCTCCCAGGACGAGGATGCTCCCCTTGGGAACCGGGGCGACATCGTCCGCGTCGGCGCGGTAAGTGACGTAGAGATAGTTCGTCGCTGCCGGCCACTCACCGGCGAGCGTGTCGATCATCCGGATGCGGGGCCGGATGCCCGCCGCCAGCCGGCGGCGCCTTACCTCCTCCTCGTCGAGGCGGGCCGCGCGCGAGAGCGCCCGGTCGGAGAACCCGAGCTCCTTGGCCCGACGTAGAAGCTCCACGGGGAGGGTTCCGCCGGAGGCGGATTGGAGCTCGCGGTGCGTGGATTCGACCCGTGCGAGCTCGTCGACGAACCAGCGGTCGATGTAGCTGACCCGGCTCACCTCCTCCGGGGCGATTCCCGAGCGCAGCGCCTCAAGGACCTTGAACAGGATCTCGGGCGTTGGCTCTCCGAGGTCGGCCATTATCTCCTCGTGGCTCCGGGTCTCCGCCGGAGGGACAAGGTCGGCGCGGGGGTCCGCCATGCGGACGGCCTTGAGGAGCGCCTCGGGGAACGACGCACCGATCCCCATCGCCTCGCCAACGCTCTTCATGGACGGGCCCAAGCGCCGGTCGGAGCGAACGAACTTCTCCATGTCCCAGCGGGGCAGCTTCACCACGACGTAGTCGAGTGCCGGCTCGAAGCAGGCGGTCGTCACGCCCGTGACCCGGTTCTTGAGCTCGGGCAGCGAGTAGCCGAGCGCGAGCTTCGTCGCCACGTAGGCGAGCGGGTAGCCGGTCGCCTTGCTGGCGAGCGCGCTCGAGCGCGAAAGGCGTGCGTTGATCTCGATCGCGTAGTACTCGCGGCTCGTGGGATCGAGGCAGAACTGGATGTTGCACTCACCGACGATGCCGCACTCCTCGACCGCCCGTAGCGCGGCCTGCCGGAGCATCTGGTACTCATCGTCGTTGAGGGTCTGCGATGGGGCGATGACGATGTTGTCGCCGGTGTGCACCCGCATGGAGAGCACATTTTCCATGTTGCAGACGGTCAGCATGTTCCCCCGGTAGTCGCGGACGACCTCGTACTCGAGCTGCTTGAACGAGCCGACGTACCGCTCGAGAAGGATCTGGCCGACCGGGCTGATGCGCAGCCCTCTACGGGCCACCTCGAGGAGCTCGGCCCGGTCCCGGGCCATCCCGCCGCCTTTCCCGCCAAGCGTGAAGGCGACCCGGGCCATCACCGGATACCCGAGCGCCTCGGCCGCGTCGATCGCCCCGTCGACCGTGTAGACCGCGTGGCTCGGGAGGGTCGGGACGTGGGCGCGCTCCATGAGGGCGACGAACTTCGCGCGATCCTCAGTTCCCCGGATCGCCGACAGTGGGGTGCCGAGGACCGGGACGCCGTGGCGCTTGAGCGCCCCGCGGTCGGCGAGCGCGACGCCGCAGTTGAGCGCCGTCTGACCCCCGAAGCTCAGGAGGATACCCTGCGGCCGCTCCGCCTCCAGGATCGGCTCGACGAACTCCGGTGTCAAGGGCTGGAAGTAGACCTTCCCGAGCTTCGGTGGATCGGTCTGGAGCGTGGCGATGTTCGGGTTGACGACGACGGCGTAGATCCCCTCCTCCTCGAGCGCCTTGAGGCACTGGCTGCCGGAGTAGTCGAACTCCCCTGCCTCGCCGATCTTTAGGGCGCCGGAGCCCAAGACGAGCAGTTTCTCGTAGGTGGGCCGATCCGTCATCCCGCCTGCCCGAGCGCTTTCTTCTTCAGCCGGTCGAAGACGAACCCTGCCTCCTGGGGACCGGGGTGCCCCTCGGGGTGGCCTTGGAGGGCGAGGACCCGGCCTCGCGCGTCCTTGAACCCCTCGAGGGTGGCGTCGTCCGGGTTCGTCGCCCAGGGAACGAGACCCGAGTCCTTGAGGGATGGAATATCGACCGCGTAGCCGTGGTTCTCGCTCATGATGAGCGCGCGACCGTCGGTAAAGCAGATCGTCTTGTTCTGCCCCCGGTGGCCGTACTTGAGCTTGTACGTGCTGGCGCCGCGTGCGAGTGCGAGAAGCTGGTGCCCGAGACAGATCCCGAGCGTCGGGAGCGCCCGGGTGCTCGGCCGGCGCAGCTCCTCGATGGTCGGGGCGAGGAGCTCCGGGTCGCCCGGACCGTTGCCCACGAGCAGCGCGGCGATCTTCCGACCCTCCCAACGCTCCGGGACCTCGTGATCGTACGGGAGGCGGAGCACCGAGAGACCCCGGTCGAGCAGCGAGCGCAGGATGCTGACCTTGATCCCGCAGTCGAGGACGGCCACCACGGGGCCCCCGTTGGACGCGTAGAGTTGGGGTTTGTTCGGGGAGACCTCCTGCATGAAGTTCTCCTTCCCGTAGACCGGGGCCTCTCGGAGCCGCCGCTCGAGCTCCTCGGTGGACGCAGTTCGATCGATCGGGCCGACGTGGAGCACCCCTCGCACCACGCCGAACGATCGCAGGTGCTCGGTCAAGCGGCGGGTGTCGATCCCGTAGATCCCCGGCACCCCCTCCTCGGAGAGCCACTCCTCGAGCCGGCCCCCCATTCCCCAATGGCTCGGCTTCGTCAGGCCCCGGACGACCATCCCGCGGACCTGCACCGAATCGGCCTCGAAGCCGACGGGGAGTCCGAAGCCGTCGCGTCGGCCTCGGGGAGGAACGCCGTAGTTTCCGAGGAGAGGGTAGGTGAAGGTGAGGATCTGACCGCGGTAGGAGGGGTCGGTGAGCGACTCCGGGTAGCCCACCATCCCGGTGTTGAAGACGACCTCGCCCACCGAAGAGGTGCGGGCGCCGAAGCCGAAACCGTCGAAGCGTGTGCCGTCCTCGAGCAGCAGGGTCGCCCCGAGTTCGGGAGCTTCCGGCGCCGGCGGCACGTCCGTTCGGAAACCCAACGGGTCCGAGGAGGTCCGCGATTCTTAAGGATTACCATAACGCGCCCTGGTCGAGGGAGAAACCGGCCCGGTCCCGGCGGTTCACTGGCCCTTCGTTCACCGGTACGTCAAGTGCTTGGAGGTGTCTTTACCGGTCGTGCCCGGCTTCCCTCGGCTCAAGGATAGCTACGACATCCTCATCGTCGGGGGAGGGCACGCGGGCCTTCACGCGGGGCTCAAGGCGGGTCTTCTACGTCACAGTGCGGCGGTGATCTCCCGCGGCCCGAAGTGGGGCCGCTCGTTCTACGCTCCCCGGATGGAGAACATCCCGGGATTCCCGAAGCCGATCTCCGGCCACGCCCTCCTTGACCTCCAGGTCGGTGCGCTCGCGACGTGCTCGGAGTTCGTCGGGTACTTCTCTCCCGCGACGGCGACGGCGGTGCGAAAGACCCCCGAAGGCTTCGAGGTCGATTTCGACTGGCTCGCGCAGCGCAAGGTCGCCCGGGGCCGGGCCCTGATCCTTGCGATAGGGGTCGTCGACCGGCTGCCCGCCATCGAAGGCAAGATCGATGCGGTGTTCCCTTGGGCGAACTTCGGTCTCCTCGATTTCTGCATCTTCTGCGACGGCCACGAGCTCACCGGAAAGTCGGTGGCGGTGCTCGGCAGCGATTCGTTCGCCGCGCGCACGGCGCTCGACCTTCTCCACTTCGCCCCGTCGTCCGTCGAGATCCTGACGAATGGCGACCGGTTCCTGGGAGGGATGCCGTCGGGGGAGAGGGAGGCCCTCACCGAGCAGTTGACCGCCAAGGCGATCCACCCCGTGGAAGCTCGATTCATTGGCTACGAGGGGCTGAGGGAAAAACAGTTCCAGGTGAAGTTCGCGGATGGTTCCGAGCGGAAGTACGACCGAGGCTTCTCGGGGCTCGGATGGTACGACATGCACGAGAGCCTCCCCCGCTCCCTTGGCTGCAAGTTCGACCCCGATGGGTACGTCCTCACGGACGAGGACTGCCGAGTCCTCGCCGCCGACGGGAGCACACCTATACCGGGCCTCTACTGCATCGGGGACCTTAGGTCCGGCTGGAACCAGATTCCCGAGGCATGGGCGACCGCGGAGCGGGCCGTGATCCACGCCTACGCTAGCTATCTCTGACGGGCCGACCGGAGGCACCGGGCCGGGATTCTCCTCCTACCGGCCCACGGAGGTGGTAGCCGGCGGCTCGGTCGGCGGTGATGTGACCCGCCCAGGCAAGGAGGGGCCAGGCGATCTGTCCGGTGAGAAGGCTCCACAGCCCGAACACAGCCGCCCAGAGGAGGAAGGTGTGGAGGAGGTTGTAGAGTGTCGGCCCCCAGGAAGGCCAGTCCCGGGAGCCCTTCGAGGCGAGCCCGATG
>JAKIWY010000004.1 GCA_022749835.1 Thermoplasmata archaeon
ACATGACGCCCGAGATGCTCTCGAAGACGCGGGAGAACGCCCGCAAGGGCGGATACAGGAACGTCGAGTTCCGGCTCGGGGAGATCGAGCACCTGCCGGTCGCCGACGGGTCCGTCGACGTCGTGATATCGAACTGCGTCATCAATCTCGCCCCCGAGAAGGGTCCCGTCTACCGGGAGGCGTACCGGGTCCTCCGCGAGGGGGGGCGGTTCGCCGTCTCGGACGTCGTCGCGACTCGGCCGATCCGGGCCGCCGACCGGGCGAACCCCGCGCTCTGGAGCGCGTGCTCCTCGGGAGCGCTCGAGGTCAAGAAGGTAAAGTCGCTCCTTCGCGAGGCAGGTTTCGACAAGGTCGAGATCGAGCTCGCCCGGGGCACCGACACCCCGAGCTCCCTCAAGGACCAGGCATCGCTGGGGGTCGTGTCCGCCAGCATTCGCGCCACCAAGACCGGGGGGTGAGGCGGAAGATGACTCGCACGGTCCTGTTCATTTGCGTCGAGAACGCCGGCCGCTCCCTCATGGCGGAGGCGATGTTCAACGCCCACCCTCCCGCCGGCTGGCACGCCATCTCGGCGGGGACCCAGCCGGCCTACGCACCGAACCCGAGGACGGCCACGATGCTCCAGGAGATCGGGCTCGAGATCCCGGCCCATCCGCCGACCTTGCTCACCAACGATATGATGACCGAGGCAGGGGCCCGGATCACGATGGGCTGCCTCGACAGCGAAAGCTGCCCGGCGAGGCTCAAGACCCTCGAGGTGACGGACTGGGCGCTTCCCGACCCCGCGAAACTGGACGACGCCGGCTTCCGGGCGGTCCGGGACGACCTCGCCCGGCGGGTCGAGGGGCTCTCCCGGGATCTCGCCCTGCGCGACCGGATGCGGCCGCAGTTCGGTAGAAGGGAAACTCCGAGTTGACGCGCCCGCTCCTCGAGCGCTGCGCCGCTGAGGCGGCCGGAACGTTCCTCCTCGTCGGGATAGGGACCGGAGCGATCGTCGCCGCGGCCAACGCCGGGGGCGTGTCCCAGTGGGTGATGGCCATCGCGTGGTTCGGGGCGGTCGCGCTCCCCGTCCTGGCGTTTGCGTTCGTGAGCGGCTCCCACATCAACCCGGCGGTCACCCTGAGCCTCGTCGCCGCGCGCCGATTTCCCCCGAGGGAGGCCCTGCCGTACGTCGGGGCGCAGCTCGTCGGTGCCTTTGCGGGCAGCGCCGTAATTTGGCTCGTCCTCGGGAACGCGGCCCACCTGGGGGCCACCCTGCCGAGGAACGGGAACCTGCTCGCGACCTTCGCCCTCGAGTTCGCCTTCACCGCCCTGCTCATACTGACCGTGATGTTTCTCAGCACCCCCGGAAAGATCCCCTCGCGATGGGAGCTGCTGCTCCCGGCGGGCGCTGTCGGGCTCTCCACATGGCTCATCGGACCCTGGACCGGCAGTTCCCTCAATCCGGCGAGGACCGTCGCCCCGGCGGTGCTCTCGGGGGACTACGCCGGGATCTGGGTCTACTTCCTCGCCGTACCTCTGGCGGCGCTCGCCGTCGCCGTCACGTTCCGCAAGGCGGCGCCGTAGCGCACGCGCTCGCCACCTCCGACCGCCGGGGGCCCGTCCCTTCGGGCTGCTTCCCCTGGAACCGGTGCGGACGAGCACCGCCCCCTTCCGCCGGGGTCCTAGCGTGGGCCCCGCCGCGTTGACGATAGGCCAGCTCTCGGCGAGCGCTGGCTGAAATCGGGTTACCGTCCGGGCCGGGCCCAACGCTACCTCGAGGTCGACGAGGACGGCCCACCGGCGGGGGCTAGTTCACCGCGAGGTTGGGTTTCTCGCCGAAGCCGGTCGCGCTCGGACGTCCGCTTCCGTTCAGGGAGAACCCTCTCAGGATCAACCATCCGGCGAGCGCCATCTCTTGGACCGCGATGGGCACGGCCAGAGCGTACTGGAAGCTGCCGAACAGCCCCGTCAACCCCGCCCCGAACACGAGAACCGCGCCCGCCATCCCCCAGCCCGAGAGCCAGAGGGGAACGAGCCGGCTTCGGAAGAGGAGGTAGTAGAACAGCACAGCCCCGACCCCGAAGATGAGGGGGTCCGCGACGAACGCCCAGGTCCCGATTCCCTGCAACACGACCCCCGAGGTCGAGTACGATGGATCGGGTGGGGATCCCGCACCGACGTAGGCCTGACTCAGCGTGACCAGAAGGAGGGTTCCAACGGCACCTACGACCAGGATGACGGCTTCCACGACCCGGACGCCCAGGTACCCGGCGGCGATCCCTTCGTCATATCGGCGGAGGATGGGGAACAGGAAGGCGGCGATGAGGACAACGGCGAGCGCCGCTGTCAGTTGAAGCAGGGCGCCGGCCTTGACCTGGTCGGCATGGGCCGCCGCCTGGGTCAGGTAGTTCGAGGAGGTGCTCGGGGCGGTCAGCGAGGTCGCCGCCAGCGATGCGACCGTCGCGAGGACGAAGAGCCCTCCGACCACGATGGCGGTCTTCCGTGCGGCGTCCATGGCGACCTCGACGAGGGATCCCTCGTATCGCGTCTACGGGCGCTGGGCCCAGCCCTTGGCGTAGCTCGGGCCCCACCACATCCAGACCGCGCCCATCGTGCCTCCCAGGACGAGTGCCGAGACGAGGACGATGACCCCGCTCTGAAACAGCGTGAAGCCGGTGGCCCAGAACGCCACATACAGAAGCGAGAAGCTCAGCCACGCGATCGGAAGAACGATCGAGAACAGGACCCGTCGCCGGAACCCTTGAAACCTCTCCCCCCACTCCCAGTCCGCATCGGCGCGCGCTCCGTGTGCGACTCCCGCTTCGGCCATCGAAACCACCGAGATGGGATGTGAGGTCCCGCGGATAGGGCTCCCGTCGGTTCGAGTTGACCGACCGACGGTGGGGCACCGGAATGGCAAGGTGAGTGCATGCCGGACTGTGCAGGGAAGAACGGTCGAATCCTGATACGGGCGTTTCCCCTGAGCGCTACGAGTCGCTGTCGGTCGGGGTTCGGCAATCCGCGCTTCCCGAGGGATATCCGCCCGAAGCCGCGGAGACCGGCGGTTTGCGCCGGGGAATCCCCTCCCACCAGTTCATGCGGGCCGCGGAGGTGAGACCGAGGGAAACACCGGCATCTCGCCCTGTTTCGCCCCCTCTCTGTTCTCCCTTAAGCCGCGAATCCGGCATCGATGCCTCGACCTACCGATGCTCGATCCTTCTCGCTGGGACGACGGGGCGATCCCGCTCGCTCCGCCGCTTCCCTCCCCGGAGCTCCTCGAGGAGCCTGACCTATCGGCACCGTCGCCGCCCCCGGAGGAGCTCGCCCGGATTGTCCGCAAGCGGCCGGGGGCGCGCCGACGCAACCCGGCGACGCGCATCCTTCCCAGCGAACCGGCGCTCTTCGGCTGGCTCGCCGACCGTTTTTCCCCCGGGGAGGCGACCCTGTGGGCCGGCTCTTCCGCCGCGATCGAGCCGATGCTCGAGATGCTCTACGCCGGTTGCGCGCTCGCGGACGGGAGGGTCTCGCTGCTCGAGGGAGCGAACCGGTTCCATCCATACCGCATCGGCGAGCGGGGCCGCAATCTCGGCGTCGCTCCCGAGGAGGTCCTCGAAAGGGTGCGGCTCGCCCGCGCGTTCACCGCCTACCAGCTGGTGGCGCTGGTCGACGCCTGGTCGAAGGAGGCCAAACGGAACCGGCCGACGCTGCTCGTCGCCCACGACCTTCCGGCGCTGTTCTTCACCGAGGAGGTCCCCGAGGCGGAGCGCGCTCCGCTCCTCACCTACGTTGCCGAGCGACTCTCGGAGGTCGTGAGCGAGACCGGTCTTCCGCTCCTCCTGACGCTCTCCGGCCCGCTCTCGCGCTTTCCCGGGCTCACGGAGAAGGGCCCGAGGTTCTTCGACTGGGTCCGGTTCCTGCCGGCCGGTGAGACCGGGATGAACGTCGAGGCGTTCCGCGACGCTTCCCGACTGCGCTTGGTCACCCGGAGCGATGGGCAGCGCGGACTCGAGGAGTTCGCTTCCCAGGAGAATCAGGAGGTGATCATGTGGGGCGTACCGTCCCGACGTACCGCCAGGCGCTCGAGGAGCGGATGAAACGGTGGGAGGCGTTCGGCCGGCTCCTCACGACGCCCGAGGAGAAGGAGGCGTTCGCGACGCTCGTCCAAGGCGCCCGACGCTACGTGGCCCAGGCGACGTACGTGGGGAGCCCGGACCTCCTCGAATCGATCCTCCTCTCCGTCCTCCTGGACATGGCCCGACGGTTGCCGGCCGAGAGCCGGAGCGCCGCATGAGCCGCACGGGGGCCCCCGAGGGGACCGTCGCGCCGCGTCAAGCCGGCTTGACGCTCAGTTCATGAGAGGCCCGACCGCACCCGTGCGGTAGGAGCGTGGCCGAAGTGGGGCTGGTCGGAGGGTGGGCAGAGCGGATCCGGGTGCTGTGGACCCGGGACCCGAAGGGGATGTCGATCGATCTATTGCGCGTCGGGATGGGGGTGGTGTGGGCGCTCAACCTGATCTTCATCCTCACCCCGAGCAACCAGTACTTCCCGATGTTCCAGTCGATGGCGAGCGGCTACGACCAGACCACGTTCGGCGGTCCGGGGTTCGCTGACTTCGTCGCCTCGTACCCTGTCTTCTTCGCGTGGGCGATCGCGATCGTCACGGGCTATCTCGCGATCGCGTTCCTCGCCGGGTTCACGACCCGGCTCGCGTGCGTGCTGGGAGCGCTCGCGTCGATCGCATTCCTCCTGACGCAGTTCTACACGACCTTCGCGCTCGACGGGAGCGGCACCGACGTCGGAGCCCACCCGCTCTACCTGCTCGTCTACGCAATCATGTTCACCGGCGGCGCCGGGCAGTACTTCGCGATCGACCACTGGGTGTGGACGAGCGGAAACGCGCGGGTCCCCCGGATCTCCCGGTGGATCGCCGCGCCGCGCGACCTCCCATGCAACGCGAATTGTCCGGCCGCAGGGATGCACGAGTCGCCGCGCGCGGCCGCGCCCGAGCCCGCTCGCCCCGTGCCGACCGTCTCCTCCGCCCCCCGGTCGAAGGGCCACTGGGTGCTCCCGATGGTCTCGGTGGTCGCGGCCCTCGGCCTGGCCTCCGCCGGCATCTTGGCGATGCACGCACCGACCGCCGCGCCGGGAGCCACCGACATCTTCGTCCAGGACATCCAGATGACCATCGACTACGCCGGGAACGCGAGCCAAGGGGGGTTCGGCCCCTCGGTGCAGGACGGATGTTGGGCGTGCGCCACCCACCTGTCGCCCGGCACGACGCTCATCGCGATGGAGATGCTCACCGACAACCACAGCAGCCTTCCGATCACCGTGACCTCGATGGCGGTCGCCTCGCCGTTCGTGCTCTCGTCGGGTCCGCACTTCCCGAAGACCGTGCCCGCCGGTGCGATGTGGATGTTCGACATCTACCTCCAGGTCCCGACGACGCCGGGCCAGTACACCGTCGACCTCGCCTTCACCACCGCGTAGCGGGACCGCGCCGGGCCGATCGGTCAACTGCGGTTGAGCGGGGTGCGGCCGCGGGGAAACGCCTGCGGGGCCGACTCCTCCTGGCACGAGGGGGCCCGCGCAGTGCCGCGTGCCGTCGGGGAGGGCGAGGAGGGGAGGTGACGAGATTCGTGATCTCCGAGTCGGCCGCGCGGACCCGGGGGGGCTCGCGACCGCGTGGAGCGCGAGGAGCCGAGCCTCGATGCGTGGGAGAGTCCTGTCAGGGCCGAGAGGGTCGTGGCGGCACTGCAGATGATTCCCGGTGTTGCGCCGGGGTCGACCTCCGTTCGCAGGGAGGTCTGGATTATCGGAGACGAACCTCCTCCGGGGCGGGCGCCCTCCCGGCCGTCCGAGCACCGGACCGCTGCCTCCCGCTCGGACCGGCACCCTGAGGAACCCCGAATCCCGCCCCGGCAGCATCGAGTCGGGGCGGGCGAACAGCCGGTCGGCAGTCAGGCGGTGTTCATCGCCGCGATTTTCGACGCGACAGCGCGACGATCGGGATCCCACCGGAGTCTCCACCGTACCGGTGCGGTGGTCGAGCGCGATTGACTTCCAGCTTATCCACTGAGTCCCTCCTGCCCGACTCAAGGGGTCCAAGCGGCCCCGAATTGGAGGAGAACATGGCTTTCACGCCGTTCGTGGACGACTTGGGCTTCATCGTCGCGCTGATCTTGGCCGCCGCCGGAGTGTTCACCTGGGTCTCGGTCCGGGCGTTCCTCGCGATCTTCCGGAACGACCCGAAGGCGTTGCGCGGGATCCTCAAGACATCGGCGGTCCCGGTGGGCACCATTGGGGTCACCAGCCTTCTCATGGGGCTCTACACCGAATTCACCTGGCCGTTCCTGCTCTCGGACGGACTGGGCTCGTATGACATCTTCTTCGGCGACGTCCTGATGATCTTCGCGATGGTGATGATCGTCTACTCGGTCGTCGCCTTCTTCGGCCTCAAGCTCGAGTACGCCGGCCTCTTCGCCCTCATCGGCGGGACGACCACCGCCTGGTACGGCTACTGGGGGTACACGACCCTCGTCAAGCCCGGCGTCCTCGGGCTGACGAAGGACCCTCTCGAGACCTTCCTCCTCTACCTCGCCTTCGCGGCCGCGGGCTTCTTCGCGCTCCCGGCCAGCCTCGCGGTCGACTGGTACCTCGAGCACCCCGGGCCGACCTGGACACCGTTCAGGTTCGCGCTCCGTCCGGTGGCGGAGATGACGGCGCCGGTCGAGGGGAGGTTCAAGCTTCCCATTTCGTTCTACCTGGCGACCGTCTGGTTCCCCCTCTTCGCCTTCTTGGCGTTCGTCGCAGCGTGGTTCTACATGGGGTCGATCCTTCCGGGTCACCTCACCAGCCCGCCCTGAGGGGAGGGCCTTCCGCGGCGGCTCCCGGGTGCCCCGGCTCCCCCGCCCCCGGAAGCCGTCCCCAGGTTGGGATGGCGCCCACGGCCTGCGTCACGGGCCCCGAACATCGGCCGCTGCCCAATGGTCCGGGCCTCCGCCGGCTTCCCGCACCGGCGAGAGATCTCGAGCGACCGCCCCCGTGTCAAGGACAAACCGGAGGCGGTCCCTTCCTATGGAATCGTCGGTGGCTACTGTGGGACGGGGGCATGCTCCGAGATCGCCGCGCCGGCGCCCTGTCACGCAGGCGACCCTCCTTCCGATGGTCCGACGCCGGTGGAGAGCGGATTCGACCCCTCCTACCCCCGGAACTCTCCCACATCCCCGGCGGGCGTCCTCGCGTCGGCGCCCGTCGCGGCTTGGAGACCTACCCCGAACCCGACGGCCCCTGCGCGGCGCCCTCCCTCGACACCAACGAGCGCTCCCTCGATGGCGTGCGGCTCTCCGAGGACCCCGCCACCCCGGCGACCGTTCGGTATCTCGAGGTCTCCCAGATGCAGCACCGCCGTTTCCTCCGGCGGCGCAGGCCCGGAAGCCGGAGGCGGCAACCGTTCTCGGAGAGATTCACTCGCCGAGGAGAGGGGGACGGGGACGGCGGCTAGGCCGGCGCCTCCGGGTATGGCCGTCGCGGGAGCTGCATCGGCAGATCGAGTGCAAGGCCGGGGAGCGGGGCGTCCCCGTTCTCAAGGGGAACCCCGCGTGCGCGAGGTGAGAACGAGGGAAACGGGAGCCCCTCGTGGCGTTTCGCCGCCTCTCCTCCCGGCTTCAAGTGGGCGGCCCGGGAATGCCGGTCCCTTCGGGCCCAGCGCTCCATGCCGACCGCCTGCCTACTGGACATCTCCGACCGGCGCGACGGGACCGGCGTCGTCCTGTGGGTGAAGGACCGCCGGACCGGAACGGTCACGTCCGAGCCGGTCGACTACCGGCCCCCGATCCTCATCGACGGTCCCCGCGCGCTGCTCGAGCGGGTCCGCAAGGATCTCGCCGCCTCGGAACGGATCCTCGAGGTCGACTGGACGACCCTCTCCCCCTCGCTCTTCGACCGTCGGCCGCGCCGGCTCCTCTCGGTCGTCGCCCGGCGCAACTTCGACCGTCGGAGGATCGCGGCGGAGGTCGACCGGGTCGGCGACTACCATCGGCTGACGCTCTACGACGTCGACCTCTCGGCGCCGCAGCTCTTCCATCTCATGCACGGCGTCTACCCGTTCGCCCCGGTCGTCCGGGAGGGAGGGCGCTGGGTCGCCACGGAGCGGGCCGAGACGGTCGACTTCGAGTTCCCGACCCTCAAAAGCGCCATGCTCCAGGTGACGCTCCAAGGGTACCGGCGGGGTGGCATCGCTCCCGGCGACCCGCCGATCGGCGAGGTCCGGCTCGGGGACGCCACGCTGGCCGGGCCCGAGCGCGATCTCTTCGTGGAGCTGATGCGCGAACTCTCCCGACAGGAGCCGGACGTGCTGCTCACCGACGGGGGCGACGGCTTCGACGTGCCGCGCCTCTACCATCGGGCGCAGCTGAACGGGCTTTCGGACGAGCAGTTCTACCTGGGGCGGGAGAGCGCTTCGTTCCGGCCGACACGGCCGGCCCGCTCGTTCGAGACGTACGGGCAGGTCCTGCATCGGGACGCCGCGTTCCCGCTCCCGGGGCGCTTTCACATCGACCGGGAGGATTCGTTCCTCTACGGGGACGCCGCCGTCGAGGGGCTCGTCGACGCGGCGCGGCTCTCCAGGCTCTCGTTGCAGACGGTCGCCCGCCAGTCGCCCGGGACCTGCTTCACCGCGATGGAGATGGCGCACGCCCTGGAGGACGGCGTCCACATCCCGTGGAAGAAGAACGAGCCCGAGCGGTTCAAGTCGGCGCGACGGCTCGTGGAGGCGGACCGCGGCGGCGTGATCTTCCTGCCGCCGGTCGGCGTGCACGATCTGGTCGACGAGTTCGATTTTGCGAGCCTCTTCCCGCACATCATGGTGCGAAAGAACCTCTCGACCGAGACGCTCGACTGCCGGTGCTGTCCGAAAAGCCCGCTCGTCGTCCCGGGGCTCGGCTATCGCTCCTGCACGAAGCGCATCGGCCTCATCCCGAGGACGCTCGAGCCGCTCATCACCCGGCGCCTCGCGCTCAAGGCCCGCATGAAGGACAAAGGGCTCAGCAGCGAGGAGCGGGAGCGGGCGCGGCGGCGCGTCAAGATGCTGAAATGGATCCTCGTGACCTCCTTCGGCTACCAGGGATACCGCAACGCGCGGTTCGGCCGGATCGAGTGCCACGAGTCGATCAATGCCTACGCGCGCGAGCTCATCGCCGACCTCCTCCCGTGCGCGGAAGAAAGCGGGTACCGGGTGCTCCACGGCCTCGTCGACTCGCTGTGGCTCACGCCGATCGACCGCACGAAGGTCCCCGACGCCGAGGATTTCGCGCGGCGCATGAGCCGGCGCTTCGACATGCCGCTCGGCTACGAGGGGCGCTACCGGTGGGTCGTCTTCCTGCCGGCGGTCACGCACGGCCTCGGGGTGCCGAACCGGTACTACGGCCTCTACGAGTCGGGGGAGTTCAAGCTGCGCGGCATCGGATTGCGGCGGCACGACACCCCGACGCTCGTGCGAAGGTTCGAGACGGAGATCCTGAACGCGCTCTCCCGGGCGAAGGACGCGCCCGGGGTCCTCGAAGCGCTCCCGAAGGTCCTCGCCCGCGCGGACCTCTTTGCACGGGAGGTGAACCATGGCGGGTGGCCGCGGGAGGAGCTTCTGATCTCGCATCGTATCGGGCAGGACCCGGACGCCTTCGTCACGTTCACCGACAGCGTCGCCGCCATCCGGCAGCTCCAGGCGCGCGGCGCCTCGCGCACCGCCGGGGAGACGGTGCGCTACCTCGTCCGGGACCGGCGCTCCCGATCCCTGAGGGACCGCGTCAAGGTCGCCGAGGCGCTCGAGGGAGATGAGTCGTACGACCCCGGTGCCTACCTGACGCTGCTCGCCCGCTCGGGCGCCACGCTCCTCGCGCCGCTCGGCGTGAGCGAGGCCGGCCTCTTGGAGCGATGGCAGGTCGCGCCGCCCCCCGAGCGGGGCAGGTATCATTCTCCCGAACGGATGGGGCAGCGACGTTTGGAGCCCGAAGGAGCCTCGGCGGGGGCGTGACCGACGGGTCGCGCCGGGTCCGGGGCCGCCGTGCGTTTCGCGTCACCCTCATATCTCTCCGTTCGCCGTAGTGGTTCGTGGTTTCACGAGCCAAGGCCAAGCGGGTCGAGTCGCCGCGCCGCCGGGAGACGCCCGCGGGGATCCGCGAGCAGCTTCTGGCGATCCGTGCCGTCATGGAGGAAGGTGGCACCGAGGGGACGGACCTCCTGGTGCGCGCGCTCTCCGACGCGCAGCCGGCGATCCGCCAGGCGGCCGTCATCGCCTTGGGCCACCTCCGGGTGCATGAGCACCGCACCGCCATCGAGGCGTGCCTCGATGACCCGGACCCGAACGTGAGGGCGAGCGCCGCCGAAGGCCTCGGAGCCCTCGGTCGCACGGAGAGCCGGGAGCGCCTCGAGATCGCCCTTCGGGACCCGGTCGACCGCGTCCGTGAGCAGGCGGCGTGGGCGCTCTGGTCGATCGGCGACGAGAAGGCCGTGGAGAAGCTGCTTCCGCTGCTCGACGACCCGGCGCCGGGAGTCCGATGGAGCGGCGCCACGGCGCTCGGTCGCCTTCGCACTCCCGAGGGGTTCGAGCGCCTCATCACGGCCCTCACCGACGAGAACGACCGGGTGCGCCGCGAAGCGATTCTTGGTCTCGGCCACGCCGGGGATCCCAGGGTCCCCGACCTGGTCCGTCCGTTCCTCTCCGACCCGGCGCGCAGGGTGCGCATCGCCGCCTGCGTGGTCTTGGGCCAGCATCGAGACCGGGCCTCGACCTCCCAACTCATCGACCGAGTACTCCACGACGACACGTGGGTCCTTCCGGCGGCCCTGGTGGCACTCGGCCGGATCGGCGACCCTGAGGCGATCCCGACCATCATCACGGCCGCCGACGACCGGGGCTCGTGGGTGCGCGTCTGCGCCCTTCACGCGCTCGGCGAGATGCGGGCCGCCGAAGGTCGGGAAGTCGCGCGCCGGCGCTTGCTCGATTCCCACTGGTCGGTCCGCGGAGCGGCCGCGGAGGCGCTCGGCCATCTCGGCACGACCGACGACCTTTCGCTCCTTCGAGCGATGATCGAGGACCCGCACCCGTGGCCCCGCCGCGGGGCCATTTACGCCATCGCCTACTTAGGACTCAACGAGGCGGCGCCCCGGATCCGGGAGGAGCTGGGTCACCCTATCGCGGAGGTACGGCTCGCCGCCGCTTGGGCGCTCGGACGCCTGGGAGACGATGGGGCGAAGGAGACGCTCGCCGTCCTACTGCGGCAGGCGAAGCCGACTGTCGGTGAGCCCCTCTTGCTCGCTCAGGGCGATGGCGCGGTCAAGCTTCAGAGCGACGCGCTCGGGCGGATGTTCGACACGCTCGTCCAGGCGCTCGGTCGGCTCGCCGAGCGCAGCCCCGACCCGTTCGTCCTTCGCGCCCTCGAGGAGGCGCGCGTGAGGGTTCCGGAGGAGGAGCTCGATCGCCCCGCGCGCCTCCCGGCCCCCGAGGTCCGAGGCGGGCAGGACGTCCCGACGCTCCGCTCGATCTTCGACGCGGCCCTCGTGGCGGTCGAAGAAGACGAACTCGGATGCTGAGGGAGTTTCGCCCCTCGGACGCCGAGGCGTTCTTCCAACTGATGCGCTCCCAGTTCCCCGAGGAGGAGGCGCTCCTCGGCTCCCGTCCCGAGGGCTTGCGGGACGTCGTCCGCCGGGTCTATCGATGGGACTACCGCCTCGTCCTCGGCCTACTTCGGATCCTGGGCCGCCCCGTCTTTCGATTCTTCGTCGTGGAGGATTCGGGGAAGCTTGCCGGGGTCGCCCTGCTGACCTACACCCAGGAGGCCGGTTACATCAGCGAGGTCGTCGTGGATCCGGCGTATCGCCGTCGAGGGCACGCGCGACGCGTGGTGGAGGCATGCCTATCCGGGGCGAAGGCCAGCGGGCGGCGGTACGGAGTCCTCGACGTCCTTGTGGGGAACGCACCGGCACGGGCTCTCTACGACAAGCTCGGTTTCCAGCCGTTGCGCTCTAAGTCGTACATGGTCAAGGATCTCCCCGCGGGGCGCCGAGGGGCCGGGGCCGGCCTACCGAGGAACGGCCGAGCGTTCCGACGGGCCGACGCGGCCGCGCTCCAAAAGGTCCTCGAGCGGGACCTTCCGGACCGCGTCCTCAAGGTGCTGCCGGTCGAGCGGGGCGCATTCTCGGTCCCCCAGGTCGTCGCCTACGGACTCGGGGCGACGACCGACGCATGGGTCATCGATGTCGGACGTGGAGCGGAGGCGTTCGTGCGGGCCTCCGTCAGCACGGCGATGGCCGCGGGCAACCTGACGTGCCCGGTCATCGGCCCCGGGGTCTCTGACGAGGGGGCGCGCCAGATGGTGGAGTATGGCCTCGGATGGATCGCGGAGCGCGGGGCCCCGCGGGTCCTCAGCGAAGTCCCCGATTACGCTCCACGAGCGAAAGCCGCCCTCGAAGCGGCCGGATTCGTCGCCTCGTACCCCCTCCTCACGCTCTACCGGGACCTTGGTGCCTGAGCCGACGCCCCGGGGACTCGGGGTCGACGTCTACCTGTTCCCCGCGGTCGTGGGGGGAGGCCTCGGGGACATCGAGGAGGTCCTTGCGGCCGGACGGAGCTTGGAACGCGCCGGGTTTCCCGTCACCCTCTACCGGTCACCCGGCCGCACCCTTCCCCCTTCGGTCGATGGGCCTTGGGATTGGCCCGTGGGGATCCGACGGACACGTCGGATACGTCCGCGGAACCGAAGGGCGCTGACGGTCAGCGCCTGGTGGGGGGTTTGCGCGGCCCCCGGACGCGACGAGCCCCTCGGGCGCGCCGGGGCCTGGAGCCTGGAGGCTCGTGCCGTCGAGGCGACGTACGGGCCGGACGCGGTGATCCACGTGAGCTTCGAGGAGTTCGCCCGGACCCTGATGAGCCGAGAGCAGACCATCGAGCGGTATCGGGAAGGAGGAGTGCCGATCCGAGAGATCGCACGACGGATGCGCCGCCCTGCCTCACGAAGGGAGGTCGTCCGATTCCACGAAGCCTACCGACGCTTTCGGGGATTCGACCGGCCGGACGTCCTCCACCTCTTCGCCTCGTTCGCCCCGTCGCCCGGATTCCGCCGCGAATTCCCGGAGGCGGTCCAGACCGGTCCGTTGTGGCCGGGTCGCAAGCGAACCGTTCGAGCCCATGGGACGAAAGTGGTTCGGCCGAGGGATTGGGTATGGTACGCGTCCCCGTCGAGTTCTGCGCTCCTGATCCCGCAGGTCCTGACGGGCCTATCGGCGTCACGCCGTACGACTCGCCTCTTCGTCGGACCCCGGATGCCTGCAACTCCCATACCAGAAGGTGGCCGAGTGCGCGTCGAGCCACTCCCCGTCGAGGCCGCCGCCGATTGGCAGCGACGGTTCGACTCGGCCGACCTGAGGATCGTGACCGGGAGTCGGACCCTGCTCGAAGCGCTAGAGCACCGGCTGCCGTTCCTCTACTTCAACGGGGTCATCGGGAGGGGGCAGAAGTTGCGTCGACATCGCCCGGAGAAGATCCAGGCATTGCTCGTCGCTTGGAAGCGGCAGGGTGTCGATCCCCGGTGGCGACGTGACCTTGCCAACTTTGCCTCCGGCCGGCAGGTTAGTGAGATCGTCCGTCGTGCGGCGGAGGACCCGGCGTGGTGCTCCCGATTCCCTCGGGGCGTGGAGATTACGGGGTATCGAGCTCCCTTCCACGACGCCGGAGAGCTTCTCCCGCAGATCGCCACCCGCTTCGCGCGTGCTGCCGGTGCGGCACAATTGGTCGCCGATATCCGCTTTGAAGGGCACCGATTCGCGCCGGCCCTTCGCGGGGAGATTTCCCGATAAACCGACCCCGGTCGAGCGCTGCTCTAAGCCCCCCGCCCCATGCCCTATTTCCGCTGGATGAACAATCCCCCCAAGAGGCATTCAATTGACCGCCTTGGGCAAAGTTGTGGTCTTCGGGCCGGGCGAAGGCAACGAGTTTCGGATCGAGGCGGACCGTTTCACCACCAAGGGCGATGCGTCCCAGCGCTCCGCACTGTTCTCGGTCGTGGAGTACGAAGGCGCGCCCGGGGTGCCAGGCCCACCCCCCCATGTGCACTGGGCTTTCGAGGAGGCATGGTTCATTCTCGAGGGGGAGGTGACCTTCACCTCGCAGGGCAAGCAGATCGCTGCGAGGAAGGGGACCTACCTGTTCGTCCCACGGGGCGTTCCGCACACCTTCGAGGTGGCGGGCAAGAAGCCGGCGCACTGGGTCGGCATCTTCTCCCCCGGGCGGTACGTGGGCTTGGTGGAGGAACTGGGAGCATTTCTCCCGGGGGGAAGACCACCGGAGCTCGAGGGGATCGTTCGGCTCTTCGCAAAGTACGATTCGGAGATGGTCAGCGGCAAGAGGTGAGTTCGCAGGGCGTGCGGCCCCGCGGCCACGCCCGAACGGGGGTCGCGATCTTCGTGGTGAGACGGAATCCCCGATACCGCCGCCAAGGCGAGGAACCCGCCATCACCTCTCCGGGAAATCTCCCCGAGGTCTACGACATCCTCACCCAGCAGGGAGACGAGTCGTCCACGGGCAAGTGCCCGGAAGCTCGGTCCCGGGTCGGTCGAGGCTCGACTCGACATGATCCCCAGTGTCACCCGTTTTCGGTCCCTCCCGCTCGGAGCGAGGGCCGCCGTTTCTCCCGCGTGGATGCGCTCCGATAGGTCCACGCCCGGGAGAACGGATTCCCCCTCACGGACGCCCACGTTCGAGAAGGTTCCGGACGTGGTGCGTTTCATCCGAAAAGTCGGACGAATCCTGGATCGACCCCGCCGGCGATCGGTCGCGATTATCGACCTCGTTCCCCCTCGGTAACGTGGGCGGGCGGGGACAATAAGTTTGGCTACCCTAATAATTAGGGTGTGGTTTATATGTACGCGTTCCCTCGAAGAATCCATGGAGACGCTTCAGAAGCTCAGCCGTCGCCAGATCGAGGCGCTCCAGCTCATCGGCCGTGCCGCCACGCCGGAGCGGGGCGTCGCCCTCAATGTGATCGCCGCCGGTCTCGAGGTCCGATCACCCTCGGCCTTGGGCCATGTGACGATGCTCGAGAACTTCGGCCTCGTCGTGCGGCACCGGGGCAAGACTCGTCTGACCCAGAAGGGGCAATCGACCCTGTTGGAGTATCTGCGGCATCACCGGGTCGCGGAGAATCTGTTCAGCAAACTCGGGCTGTCCCCAGACGACGTCTGCGCCGCGGCCCATGAGGTGGACCTTGCGATCTCCCACAAGACCATCGAGCGTCTATGCGAGGCCGAGAGGCATCCCAGCGTCTGTCCCCACGGGGCGCCCATTCCGCCCTGTTCGAAGGAGATCTAGCGGACCCGCGCCATGGCTCGGTCGGAGACGCCGGTACCGCCGCCTCGGCACGACCCGCCGATCGCCCGGTCCTCCTCCCCGCCGTGGATCCCGCCGGCCAAGCCTCTGCCCGTGGGGCGTATCGCGGCGGTGACGGCCGCGATTGTCGTTGTGATGGGCACGCTGGTGGCGGTGCATGCCATCCATCCGGCGAACTTTCCGGCCAACACCGGGAGCGTCGTGCCAATCGTCGCCGCCGAGAACTTCTGGGGAAGCTTGGTCGCTCAACTGGGCGGCTCGCACGTGAGCGTGCTCAGCATCGTGTCGGACCCCAACGCCGACCCGCACGAATACGAGAGCAACACTTCGGACGCCATCGCCGTCTCTGACGCTCGGCTGGTCATCGAGAACGGTGCCGGCTACGACAACTGGTGCTCCCAGCTGGTCTCCGCCAGCTCCTCCCCGGGTCAGCGGGTGCTCAACGTCGCCGATCTCCTCGGAAAGCCGGCGGGGTCGAACCCCCACTTCTGGTACGGCCAATCGTACGTCAACACGACGATCGCCGCAATGTACTCCGAACTGATCGCGATAGACCCCATCGACCAGGCGTACTTCCAGCTACAGTACGCCGCGCTCAACACGTCGCTCGCCCCCGTCTGGTCCGATGAGGCGTACCTCCACGCCCACTGGGGTGGCGGGAAGGCCCAGATCGCCTCGACGGAGAGCATCTTTGAGTACATGGCGAACTCGAGCGGGCTCGACCTCGTCTCCCCGGTGGCGTTCATGTCGGCGGTCAGCGAGGGGAACGACCCACCGACCCAGAGCGTCACCGAGTTCCAGGACCAGCTCGAGAGCGGGAACGTGAGCGTGCTCGTCTACAACAAACAAACGGTAACTCACCTGACCGACCAGATGCAGGCGATCGCCGCCCAATACAACGTACCGAGCGTCGGCGTGACCGAGACGATAGAGCCCTCGGGCGAGACGTTCGAGTTCTGGATGGCCTCCGAACTGTCCGCCCTAACGAGCGCGTTGGACCAGAAGGTGCCCGTCTCGTGAAGGCCGCCGAAACCCCCCACGAAAGAGCCACCGCCTTCGCTCCCGGCACGGCCGTCATCTCCGCCGAAGGGGTGGAGGTCGGCTACGAGGGCCGGCCCGTCTGGCGGGACGGAAGCTTCCGCATCGAGCCCGGAGAGTTCGTCGCCGTCATCGGCCCGAACGGCGCCGGCAAGACCACGCTCTTCCGTCTCCTGCTCGGGCTCAACCGCCCGGCGGCCGGGCGCCTCACGGTGTTCGGCGACGCGCCGCGCCGGGGCAACCCCGACATCGGCTATGTCCCCCAGCGGCACTCGATCGACTACGAGACCCACGTGCGGTGCTTCGAGCTGGTCCGGCTGGGATATTCAGGGCATCGTTGGGGCTTCCCCCTCTCGACCCGGACGGAGCGGGAAGCGGCCTGGAAGGCGCTCCACGCGGTCGGAGCGACAGCGCTCGCCGACCGGCCCCTGAGCGCGCTCTCCGGAGGCGAGCTCCAGCGCATCTTCCTCGCGGAAGCGCTCGTGAGCGACCCTAGGTTGCTCCTCCTGGACGAGCCGCTTTCGAACCTCGATCTTCGCCGGGCGGAGGAGCTCGTCGAGCTCGTCAGCGAGGTCGTCCGGTCTCGGGGTGTCGCCGCCCTCCTCGTGGCCCACGACATCAACCCGCTCATCCCGTACCTCGACAAGATCATCTACGTAGCGAACGGCCGCGTCGCCGTGGGGCGGCCGAGCGAAGTGCTCACCTCCGAGCGGTTGACCAAGCTCTACGGGGTGCACGTCGAGGTCCTCAGGGACTCCCGGGGAAACTTCGTCATCGTCGGCGGCGACGGACACACCGAGGGGGAGATCGGGGGTGGTGAGGACCACCACGAAGGGGAGGTCCAGGGAGGCACCCTCGGGCGAGGGAGGAGGGGTCCATGAGCCCGGACTTCAGCTTCGATATCATCGGTGACGTCCTCGAGATGCTCCGCTACCCGTTCATGGTGCACGCCTTCGAGGCGGGAGCGCTCATCGCGATCGTCGCGGGGTTCGTCGGCTACCTGGTGGTCCTGCGCCGCTCGTCGTTCGCCGCGCACGCCCTCGCCCACACCGGCTTTGCCGGAGGGGCCGCGGCGGTGCTCTTCGGGGTGAATCCGGTGTTCGGACTGCTCGCCTTCACCACGGCGAGCGGCTCCGGGATGGCCGTCCTCGGCCGGAAGGCTTCTTCCCGCGACATGGAGACCGGCACCGTGCTCGCGTTCATGCTGGGGCTCGGTCTCCTCTTTGTCAACCTGTACAAGGGGGGGAGCGCGAACGAGGTCTACTCGCTCCTCTTCGGGGAGATCCTCGGCATCAGCACCGCCTCGGTCTTGCTCACCTTCGAGGCGTTCCTGGCGATCCTGGCGATCTCCGCGCTCGTCTACCGCCCCCTCCTGTTCTCCGCGCTCGACGAGGACGTCGCCGAGGCGAAGGGGATGCCGGTCCTCGGGCTCAATCTGGTGTTCCTGGTCCTCGTGGCGATCGCGGTCTCGATGGCGATCCAGGTGGTCGGGGTCCTCCTGATCTTCTCTCTGATGGTCACGCCGGCGGCCATCGCCATCCGGGTCTCGAATCGGCCTCTGTTCGCCGTCCTGGTGGGGGTCGTCGTCGCGGTCTCCGCCACCTGGCTCGGCCTGTTCATCGCCTGGTACGAGCCGTACCCGGTGAGCTTTTTCATCACGACGCTCACCTTCGGCCTGTATCTCCTCGTCCGACTGACCGGCTGGCTCTCTTCGATCTCCCGCCCCCGACCCGCCGACCCCTCGGAGTCACCCGCCGTGGCGAATTCGAACTCGGCGTGAAGAACCCGAAAAGGCACGTCATCGCTCGGCGGAAATGGCGGGAGAGAGCAGCGGTCTCTGCCGGCCCGACCGTGCCAGAACCCCTTAACAGGGGTCGCTCGTTGAGGGGCACATGACGCCGGACGACGGGGAGCCGGCCGCCCTCGCCCGGGCGATGCTGGGAAACGCGGTCGGCGTGAAACGCGGGGAAAACGTCGTCATCGAAACCTGGAACCACACGCTCCCCTACGCGACCGCCTGCGTCGTCGAGGCCCGCCGCCTGGGCGCCCACCCGATGTTGCTGCTCGAGGACGAGACGGCGTACTGGCGCAGCATGGACGTCGCGCCGGCGATCGGCAGCTGGAGCAAGGTCGGCGATCATGAGTGGGCGGCGCTCGCCAAGACGCAGGCCTACGTCTTCTTCTCCGGCCCGGCGGACCGGCCGCGGTTCATGGATCTTCCGGACACCCACAAGGCGCAGCTCGTCAGCTACGGGAGCGAATGGTCGCGACGCGCCCGCGCGGCCCGCGTGCGCGGCGTCCGCTCGATGCTCGGTGAGGCCTCCGAGCAGCAGGCGACCGCCTGGGGGGTCTCCGGGCCGACCTGGAGAAGCCAGCTCATCCAGTCGGTGGTCGAAGCCGACATGGCGGCGATCCGTCGGGACGCCGAGCGGACCGAGGCGAAGCTGCGACGCGGAAAGACGCTCAGGATCACGGCGAGCAATGGGACGGATCTCACCCTGAAGCTCAAGGGAAGGGCGCCGTACGTCGACGACGGCGTCGTCGGCCCGGACGACCTCAAGGTGGGGCACAACATCACCATCTCGCCGCCCGGCTACGTGGCCGTCGCCGTCGAAGAGCACTCGGCGGAGGGAATGGCGATCGCGAGCCGGCCGAGCTATCTGAGGAGCGGGAAAGTGGAGGGGGGCCAGTGGGAGCTCCACGAAGGGCACCTCGTGAACTTCTGGTACACAGACGGGCAGGCCACCTTCGAGGCCGCCTACGGAAAGGTCGGGAAGGGCCGGGACGTACTCTCCCTGTTCGGCATCGGGCTCAACGGGGCGCTCGCTCCCGGGGTCCCCCAGGCGGAGGACCAGGAGGCCGGGGCCGTCACGCTCGGCATCGGCGGAAACTTGCAGTACGGCGGCGCGAACCGGACCCCGTTCTTCTCGTGGATCGTCATCGGCGAGGCGACCGTCGCGGTCGACGGAAAGCCGCTCGCCGACCGCGGCAAGATCTTCTGATGGGCCGACCCCCCCGACCCGCAACGACGGGGCCCGAGGGAACGCCGGCGGACTGGACGAGGCGCTTTCTCAAGCCTCTACCGGTCCGCTTCTACGACCGCCCCACGGTGGGGGTCGCGCGAGAC
>JAKIWY010000040.1 GCA_022749835.1 Thermoplasmata archaeon
GGTCCCGTCGGTCGAGGCGCCGTCCACGACGAGCATCTCCCAGTCCAGCGGGTCGGAGGCGAAGAGCAGCGGGTTCGCCTGAGAGCTCGCCTCCCGGAAGGAGGAGAGGACGTGGCCGATCGACGCCGACTCGTTCAGTGTCGGGATGACGAGGGAGGCGCGCACAGGAGGTGCGGGAGGCCGCAACGCATTAAGCCTCTGCTGCGAATCGAAAGGCGTAGGCGGGAGGGGAGACGGGCGCAGCGCGGGGCCCGGTCGCTCCCCGCCGGTTCGGCAGCTTCCCCACGACCGCCGACGTCGGCGTGTGGGCCCGGGGGGGGAGCTCCCGGGAGCTCCTCGAGGGTCTCGGCCTTGGCCTGTTCTCGATCATCACCGACCTCCGGCGGGTCCGGCCGCTCGAGGAGCGGACCGTCAGCGCGAGCGGCGAGGAGGTGCCCGCGCTTGTCGTCGCTTACCTGGGCGAACTACTCCTCTTGCAACAGACTGAGGGGTTCCTGGTGCGGGAGATTACGGCGAGGCCGGTCGGTTCGCCACCGACCGCGGTTCTCGCCGTGGTCCGCGGTGAACCGTTCGACGAGACCCGGCATACCCGCCGCAAGGAGGTGAAGGCCGTCACCTTCCATCAGCTGGAGTTCGACCCATCGGCGGGTCGGGCCCGCGTGATCCTCGACATCTGAGAGCGCTCGAGACGGGCACCGACGGCCGGTAGGTCGCCGCGTCCGGTTCGACCGCGCCGTCGCGGTGGGAGGGCCCCGCGTCAGGGCATTCGGGAGGCGATCGCGGAAAGCGACGCCCCGGGGGCCGGAAGCCGCCCGTGCTTCGCCAGGATCCGCTCGAGGCCGGCAAACGCGACCAAGAGGTCCGCCCAGCTCGCAATGCCCATGTGACCGATCCGGAAGATCTTCCCCTTGAGCGCCCCTTGGCCGCCCTGGAGCGCGACGTTGTACGTCTCCTGCAGGACCTTGCGGACGGCCGCGTCGTCGAGACCGCTCGGGTTGTTGACGGCCGTGACGGTGTCTGAGGCGTGCTTCGGGTCCGGGAACAGCGAAAGGCCGAGCGCATCGACCGCGGAGCGCGTGGCGAGCGCCATCGCCCGCGTGCGTTCGATCCGCCCCGCGAGCGTCTCCTCCTTGAGGATGAGCAACGCTTCGCGTAGGGCCAGGAAAAGCGGGACCGCCGGGGTCCACGGAGTGTCGTTCTTCTCGATCGACTTGAGATGGGCCGCGAGGTCGAGGTAGAAGGTCGCGGGCTTGAGCTCCCCGACCGCGCGCTCGGAGAGGTGGACCATCGCGAGGCCCGCCGGCGCGGCGAGACCCTTCTGGCTTCCGGCGACGAGCGCGTCGATCCCCCAGTCGCCGATGGGGCAGGGAATCCCGGCGACGGCGGAGATGCCGTCGACCAGGAAAAGGGCCCCGGAGCGCTTCACGTGGGGGGCGAGGGCGGCCAGGTCGTTCGCGAGACCCACGCTCGTCTCGTTGTGGACCACGCAGACCGCCCGAACATCGCCCCTCTCGAGCTCGGCGCGGGCGGCGTCGATCAGGATATGCTGGCCCCACGGCGCCGAGACGGTCGTGACCTTGTCGCAGTATCGCCGGGCGATCTCGTCGGTCCGTTCGCCGAAGTTGCCGTTCGACAGCACGAGGGTCCGGCCGTCCTTGCGGAGAAGGCCGGAGTAGACCGCTTCAAGACCGGAGCTGCCGCTTCCGGTGAGGATCACCTGGTGGCCTTTCGCGCCGAACATCATGGGGAGAAGCTCCCGGATCTCGGCGACGACCGAGTGGAAGTAGTCCCCCCGGTGGTTGAGGGAAGGGGTGCTCATCGCACGGAGGACGCGCGGGTGGATGCGGACGGGCCCGGCGACGAGGAACGTCGCCGTCTCGGGGTCGAACGTCACGGTTGGCCTCCCGGGACCAACGGGTTGACGAGGGCGGTGAGCGGCTCCCCGCGCAGCGCCCGCAGGACCTCGTCGACCGTATCCTTGCCGGCGCGCGCCTGCGCCTCATGCGTCGAAGCGCCCAAGTGGGGTGTCGCGATCACTTTCGGATGGGCGAGAAGCTCCTTGCGGGTCGGGGGTTCGACCTCGAACACGTCCAGGGCCGCTCCTGCGAGCGCGCCCGAGTCGAGCGCGCGGATAAGCGCGACCTCGTCCACGAGCGAGCCCCGTGCCACGTTGACCAGGTAGGCGCCCTTCTTCATCCGGGAGAGCCGCTCGCCGTTGATCAGGTGCTGGTTCTCCTCGGTCGCCGCGGCGTGGACGCTCAGGAAATCCGAGCGGGCGAGGACGTCCTCCAAGCCGACCAATGCGGTCGCATCCCCTGAGCTCTTGACGTAGGGATCGTAGGCGATCGTCACGGTACCGAACGGCGCGAGGCGCTTCGCTATCTCCCGGGCGATCCGGCCGTAGCCGACGAACCCCACGGTCTTCCCGGAGAGCTCGCTGCCGTTGCCCGAGCGCTGCCAATCCCCCGACTTCGTCTTGGCGATCCGCGGGTAGAGGTCCCGGGCGAGCATCAGATAGAGGGCGACCGACAGCTCGGCGACGCTCGCCGTGGCCGCCGCCGGGGCGTTGACGACGCGGATCCTTCGCGCCGTCGCCGCCGTGACGTCGATGTTGTCCACTCCCACCCCCGCGCGGGCGATCAGCGAGAGCTTCGGCGCCCTTCCGATCATCTCCGCCGACACGCGGGTTCTGCTTCGCACGATGAGCGCCCAGGCACCCGGGAGGCTCTCGGAGAGCGCCGCCTCCCCTTTCGTCGCATCGATGAGCTCGCACGGTGCGTGGCGCAGCGGCTCGAGCGCTCGCATGTCGATCGGGTCGGCGACCACGACTCGGGGCAGGGGATCGGTCATCGGCTCCTCCCGGGGACCGCGGACGGCAAAAAACGATTGCCGCGTCGCCGAGCGCTTCGCGCGGCGCGGAAACCCTACGGGATCTTGGGGACGGGAACCCGGTCGAGCGCCGCCTCGACGACCTTCGGGCCGCGGACCCCGCGGATCCACGGCTCGGGGCGGATGATCACGCGATGGGCGAGGGCGGGGATGGCGAGGCTCTTCATGTCGTCCGGGACCACGTAGTCGCGGCCGTCGACGAGCGCCCGTGCCCTCGAGAGCTTGAGGAGGGCGAGCGAGCCCCTCGGGGAGGCGCCGACCTCCGCGCGCGGGTCGACGCGCGTCGCCGCGACCAGCTCGACGGCGTAGCGCTGGAGCGCCGGGTCGACCTCGACGTCCTCGGCGGCCCTTTGGACCTCCCGGAACTGGCCTTCGGTAAGCACGACCGGGACCTCGACCTCGTCCTCCTTGCGTGCGTTGCGGCGGTTCAGGATCTCCTGCTCCTCCTCCAGCGTCGGGTACCCGACGGACAGGCGCATCAGGAACCGGTCGACCTGGGCCTCCGGGAGGGGATAGGTCCCCTCGAGCTCGATCGGGTTCTGCGTCGCGAGCACGAGGAACGGGCGCCCCAGCGCGTGCGTCCCGCTCTCGCTCGTCACCTGGAACTCCTGCATCGCCTCGAGGAGGGCCGACTGCACCTTCGGGGGCGCCCGGTTGATCTCATCGGCCAGAAGGAGGTTCGTGAACAGCGGTCCGGGCCGGAAGGAGAAGGTATTGCGCGAGGCGTCGAACACCTCGCCGCCGGTGATGTCGTGCGGGAGGAGGTCCGCGGTGAACTGGACGCGGGAGAACTTGAGGCCGAGCGCCGCGGCGAACGATTTCGCCATCAGCGTCTTCCCGAGACCGGGGAGGTCCTCGAGGAGCAGGTGGCCGTCGGCGACCATGCCGACGATGATCTCGTCGAGCACCCGGTCGCGCCCGACGACCGCGCGGTGCACCGCGGCCTTGACCGAAGTGATGAGTGTGCGCGCCTCGGCTCCCTTCATCTGCCGCCCGACCGGCGCGCCAACCGGCCCTGATTATAAACAAGGATGCCCGGCTCCGTCGCCCCCCTACGTGGGGGGGTCGTTGGGCGCCTCCCCTGTTCCCCGGCCGTAACGGTTTCGCGTCAGCGCAGGCCGAACGGCCGTCTCAGCGACCTGACCCCGGCCGGGGTTGTCGGACACCGGGGTTGTCCTCACCTCATCCCAGGCGGACGACACGTCCGCGCGCGGTCCAGAGGGACCCTTCGTCGGTACCCGGGCGTCACCCTTGGGCGACGCCGGAGCGGGCAGGAGGCGGCTCCTCAAGACGCTGACGGAAGGGTCTCGGTCGTCGCGGTGGAGACGCGGAACAGCCAGGCGAGCAGAAGGAACACTCCGGCAAGGAGTGCGGCGGCGAGACCTTCGTACTGTTCGGAGGTCGGCAACGCCACGGCGATCGCGAGCGCCACCGCGAGAGCCATGCCGGGAAGCAGGAGACCTCCGGCGAGCCTCCCCTTCGGGCCCGGGGGGCCGGATCCACTCGCATAGACGGCGAGGACCAGGAGGCCCCCGACCCCGGCGAGCATGTCGGAGAAGACGCCGGCCGGGGCAACCGCGCATCCGAACGCCACGGCGGCTCCCAGGGGGAGGTACTGGGCCCACCGAAGCCCCACCGGTGGCCGCAGCCCGAGGAGGAGGGCCGCCGCCCAACCGAAGGCGGGTACAGCGGCTCCGAGCAGGGGGCCCCGTGAACCGACTGCCCCGAGGGCGATGAACGGGAGGAACGCGACGCAGAGCAGGAGGAGCTCCCGGGACGGCGGGTGGGTGCCGGGCGACGGTGCGCCGGAGCTCACGCGACCCTCCGGTTGCGGGTCGGGGCGGTCAGGTAGTGCACTAGGGGGGCGAGAGACCAGTAATCGTCCCACTCAACGACCGGTGCCTCCTTCCAGCCCTCCTGGACGCGGCGACGCCTGAGGAGCTGCAGCAGCCGCATCGCGAGGAGATCGCTCGCCGTCTCCTTCCCGGACTCTGGCGCCAGGAGCGGGAGCGGGGAGGGGCTCAGGACGAACGGCGAGAAACCCCGGCGGCGAAGATGCGGCAGGAGCGTCATCGACTCCTCGTCGTTCAGCGTCGAGAGGAGGAGCGTCGTGACGCCGGGCGGGAAGTAGCGGCGCAAGGAGACCGCGAAACGCTCCGACGGTCCCGACACCGTCCCGAGGCGCGTCGCCTGGAGCGCCTGGGAGAGCCGGTACTTCTGCCGACGGCCGGTGCCCAGCGGCACGGCGCTCACGAACTCGTCGAACGTGGCGAGCCCGACGCGCGCCTTCTCGTCCAGGAAGCCGCTGGCGATCCCCATCGCCGCCGCCCGGGAGATCGAGAGGATCTGGCGGTCCCGCTCCTCTCCGAGCGAGCTCGGCCTCAGGTCGAGCAGGATGAGCAGGTCGCCGGTCCGCTCGAGGTAGTAGTCGTTGGAGAGGAGCCGGCCCATGCGTGCGGTAGCCCGCCAGTTGATCTGCTTGGGCGTGTCGCCGGGGGCCGATGCCCTAAGGGCGAAGAACTCGCCGGCACCTCCGACGGCTTTCGAGCGCGTCTCGCCCGGTAGCGAGGTGGTCCGCCTCAGCCGGATCGACCCGACTCGGGTGACCTCCGGGGGAAACCGCTCGATGGTCAGCGGCGTCGCCTCGACCCCTACTCCGGCCTCCGAGAGCCCGAGGGCGTCCCGCCAGACGACGTGCGGGGGCTCGACCTCGGCCAGGCAGGGGAACGGCGCGCGCCAGTGGAGCGTGAACCGCACGACCTCGTCGGTGACCGTGACCTCGGGGGGCCGGCTTTCCCGCAGCGCCTCCGGCCGAAGGAACGTGATCTCGAGCGCTGCCGGCGAGAGTCCGCGGGACGGCCGCAGCTCTCCGGATATCTCGACGGCGCCCGCCTCGCCCCCCGAACTCCACACGAGGCTCGCCATCGCGGCGGCCCGAGGCTTTTCGAGCGTCGCCGCCGCGGGCGCGAGAAGGAGCGGCAGTGCGGCAAAGAGAGGGACCGGGGTGCGCAGCGCGACGGCGAGGAGCGCGAGGAGACCCGCGGTGCCGTAGAGCCCGAGGACCCGACGGCGGAAACCGAGGCGGCCCGATGTCCTCATGGTGGCGCTCAACTGCCCTCCTCGAGCTCGGTGAGACGACGGCCGACCCACTCGCGGAACTCGTGGACCGGCATCTCGTTGACCGCACGACGCGCCTCCTCGGGACCAATCGCGTTCGCGCGCACTCCCATCTCCCGGCGCAGGCCCTCCAGGGTGGAGACGACGGTCTGGCGGCCGAACGGCCCCGACCGGAACGCGTCCCGCAGAAGGACGAGTCGAGAACTCTCCGGGACGGCGAGACCCAAGGGTCGGCGGACCGTGCCTGCGAACAGCTTGAGGCTGGCGAACGCGGCCGCTGAGAGGACGGCAACGATCGCCGCTGGGACGGCGAGGTCTCCCTGGGGGCCGACGTACAGGGACACCCCCGCCGCGCCGATGGCCGAGAGCAGCGCGATACCGGTGTAGCGCTCCGGGTCGAACCGGTTCACAATAACCCCGGGGCGGATTCGAGGTCGGCGAGCGCCGCCTGGAGCGCCTCCCGGGCCCTATCCGCCAGATCGGCGTCGACCGAGTGGGTCGAGTAGCGGGCCTCTTCGAAGAGGGCCGTCAGGGTCCTCGCCGTGGCCGGCTTCACCCGGAGCCCCCGGGTCAGCGTCAGCTCGATCTCCCGGGGGGTCCGGCTCTCGAAAGAATCCGCCGTCTCGCTGACCCTCGCCAGGAGGCGGGCGTAGACCGCGATGATCCGTGTGCGCGGGTCGACCGGGCCGGAACCTTCGAGCTGGCGGATCGCCTCCTCGAGGCTCTTTCGGATCTGGGCCCGGCTGGGTCCGAGCTCCGTCCCCCGGGGCTCGTCGTCGCGCAGCGCGAGCAGGTAGGGCGCCGCGACCAGGCCCACGAGCGCGGCCCCGATGACCAGGGCGATGAGAACGTAAAGGATCGGGACGTGGGCGCCGAAGGCGGGGATCGAGCCGAACCCGGTCGTGTTCTGTGTAAGGTTTCCGCCGCCGGGGGTTCCCGTTCCGCCGGGAAGTCCTGAGGTGTTGTTACGCCTCCCGGAGCTTCCGCTGCCCCCGCGGACCCTCAGCACATAGGAGAAACCGGCGAGGAGGAGAAACAGGATGAGAGGCCCCAGAATCGCCACCTTGGGCGTCGGCAGGCGGTTCTTCTGTAGGTTCGCCATCACACCGAGCGCGACGATCAGCACAAGGACGCCGACGGCGAACGCGCCCATCCACCAGAGCGGGATCCCAAGGAACTGAGGGGGCGGGGGAGGGGCAGGGCTGCTCGGGGGGGGAGCGGAGAGGACCGCGGCGGCGACGCCGATGCTGACGGCGGCGACGACGAAAAGGGCCACCGTCCGGGAGCGGGCGGCGATCGCCTCCCGGCGCTGCGCGTCGGTCACGACCCGGGAGCGGGCGGGGTCATAAGTCCCTTTCACCGGTCGCTCGAACGGCTGCCTCGGGCGAATCTGGGCAACCCCGGCCGGCGACACTCTTTCCGGGGTGGCCGCAGCGCGAGCGACCTCACGCAGGGGGCGGTTTCGCCGCCTCGGGAGCGGAAAGGAAGTAGAACGCACGGCGTTCGTGCTCCGGAGAGAGGAGCGCAAAGTCGTCGACCGCATATCCGGCGTCGAAGGCCGAACGGAAGGCGTCCCTGACGGCGTGCCGCCAGGTTCTCAGGGAGTTCGACTCGTGCTGGCGGACCAGGTCGATGTCGAACGGTATCTCGATGTGCACCCGCCCCGCCGAAGGCTCGGTGACCGTCACCGGAACGCGGATGCCGCTCTCCCCCTGGACGGTCTCGACCACGGCCGTTGACTCCCCCCACCGTCGGGCGTCCTCCGATGCGGCGGGCGAGCGGCCCGCCATCCGCTGGGCGACCCGGTCACCGGAGAGCGGCCAACTGACGCGCAGCCGGTCCGTCTCCAACCCCCGGTTCCCCTCCGGGCCAAGCTGGCCGTAGTAGTGGGTCAGGTAGCGGTCGGCAACGGCCCCGAGCCGCCGGAGGCTCAGGTAGGCGTTGCGGCTTGAAAGTGGGTCGAAGGTCCACCGGTCGAGGGAGAGCCCCTGGCGGGTCACCTCCTCCCGCTCGAGCGCCTTCAGACGGAAACCGACGTGGTGATTCTGGTACTCGGGACGGACGGCGGTGGTCAGCGAATAGTGGTAGAGGGCGCTGCCGTCCCAACCGAGGAAGCCCGCCGTGAAACCCGCGAGGTAGATGTCGGCGAACGCGCCGATGACCAGACCGCCGTTGTCCTGAACGACCCGCTGGATGGAGCCCGGCGTGGGAGGCTCCTCCGAGGGCCCGAATGCGGCGCGATGCACCTCTTCCGCCGCCCGGAACTCTTCGGGCTTGTCCAGTCGGCGGAACAGGAAATCCTGGCGGGGAGCTCCGGCGACCTCCGGCATCAGGGTCCCTCACCGAAACGGGCTTGATAACTCGCGCTCGGGGAGACCGCTCGGGACGACGACCGACGGAGCCGGAACGACCGACCTAGCGACGGATCCGAAGGTCGGTGATCTTCTGCCCGTACCGCTGCTCGTCCTCGGGGGTCAACTCCCAGAGAAGCTGCTCGATCTCGGGGAGGTTGCGGAGGAACTCCGCCTTGCTCTTGGTGAGCATCAGGTGCTCGAAGCGGCGGCGGGCGACGTAGTACGCTCCCACCAGGTAGGCGCCGATGATGACGACGATCGCCCCCACCGGGCCGAACGCGAGGTTGTAGTTGACCCCGCCCGAGTTCGACTGGTCCGTGACCTTGTCGATCGCCAGGAACGGTTCACCGGCCCCGAGTGGGGAGAAGTCCCCCACGGCCAGGACCACGAGCAGGATGCCGACCGCGAGGACGAAGATCGAGACGATGTACCGGTAGGTCCGCAGGAGGAAGCGCAGCTTGCGCCACAGCGGACTCCCTTCACCCTCCTTGCTCATGTCGAACGCGGGAGGGCGGCTGCGCTATCAAGCTTTGGAAGCCGCTCCCACGGGCCCCCAGCCATCGGAAAGCACACCCAGCCTAGGAGTCCGGTGGTCTGCCTAGCCGTGTCGACGAGGGAGCGGCTCCCCTCGAAAGTCGACGGATATCGTATCGCCATCAACAAGCGGCGGCACAGAACCCTGCCCTGCGGACCCTTCCTTCAAAACGTCACCCTTATCCCTTGAAACGGCGAGGATTCGTCGATGTCGTACCCCACGCCGCCCCCCGGAACGAGCGCCCCACAGAGTCCTCCCGCCCCGTGGATGCCACAGCCTCCCGGTGGGATGATGCCCCCGCCGGGCCCACCCGGTCCGGCGATGATGGCGATCCCGCGCGGTCTCATCGTGTTTCTCGGTCGTGCGCTCGGGTTCATCCTTCTGTTCGCGGGTTCGCTCGTCGCGGTCGTGGCGGCCAGCTACGGGGGCGGGTGCTGGACCAGCGTCACCTCGTGTGTCAACAATGCGTCGTGGGCCTCCGGCGTCGCGAACGCCATCCTCACGTCGAAGATCCTCTGGGTGATCGGGCTGTTCTTCCTCGGCGCGGCGAGCGGTCTCAAGCTGCACTGGGAGCTTCCGATGCCCTCCTCGGGGGGCTCGGACCAGGTGGCGTTCGTCATCGCGGACCGGCGACTGAACGGCCTCATCCTGATCCTCTGCATCGTCTTTCTCTTCCTCATCCTGCTGACGGTGAACATCCTGCCGCTCTACCCCCCTGGGGCCCCGTAGTCTCAGACCCCTACGCAACCGGCCGTGAGTTGCCCCCCCACCGGCGTGACACCGGACGGCCGTCCGCGAGGGCCGTGGCCGGATAGGTCCTCCCGCGCCTAACGGTCGGTGCGTCCGAACGGCGTCGCCGGCCGCTCCGACTCACCGGGAGGAGCGGCCGGCGGCCGGGTCCGGGAAAGGATAGGCTGGCGCAGCCGCCGGTAGACGACCACTCCGCCGAGGGTAGCGACCAGGGCGGAGAGGACGCCGACCCCTCCCCCGAGGAAGGAGCCGAAGGCCAGGAGGAAGAACCCGAGCGCCCCGACCAGTGCGCCCGGGAGAGGTCCGCCCCCCGTGCGGCCGCTGCCGGCGGCCGCCGGCAACGACAAGAGGCTCCCGGAGACCTCGACGGCGAGGATCGCGGTGATCTGGGCCGCGAGCAGCGCGATGCTGGTCACGGTGAGAATCCCTCCGGCAAGAACCTGGCTTGCCAGAGCGAGGATGAGGATCCCGGCGACCCCGGAGCGGAAGGCGAGCGCGTAGAACGGGGAGGAGCGGCCCGTCCCGAAGTAGACGGTCCGCAGGAGGAGCCACTGGGCGAGCTCGGTGGCCGCGACGAGGATGAACAGCGAGGCGAGCGCCCCAA
>JAKIWY010000041.1 GCA_022749835.1 Thermoplasmata archaeon
AGCGCGTCGACGTTCTTGAGGACCTTGACGATGAGGAGCAGGGAGTCGCGGCGGGCGAGCAGGTCAAAGCTCGAGGGTCGGATGTGGTGGGCGTCGGAGACGAAGAATCCGGAGGACTCGAGAACGCCCCGAACCCGTCCGATCGCCCGCTCTCGCCGACGTTCCAACGGCTTCCTCTCCAATTCAATTACAACTTCTATATAAAAGAAGGACCCACATTCTCTCGGCCGCGCGACGCCCGGCGGTCGCCGGCACCCTGAAGCAGGGGCCGGCGGTGCACGGATGTGCCCACCCCGCGCGTGCGACCGGTCGCCGGCCGAGCGGTCCTCGAGCTCGAGGCGGGCCATCCCGGCGGGACGAGCACCCTGCTGCTCGCCGACCTGCACCTCGGCCTGGGCTCCGCCGAGGAACACCGTGGGGGGCCCTGGGAGGGCTCGGCGGACCGGATGCGCGAATCGCTCGTCGACACCGCTCGGGCGACCGGGGCCCGGCGCCTACTCATCGTGGGCGACGTGAAGCACCCGATCGTGGGCACGCCCCCCTGGCTGCGCCCGGTCGTCTTCGGCTTCTTCGCGGGACTCCTCGAGCAGGGCCTGCAGGTCGATGTGGTGCTCGGAAACCACGACGTCGGCCTCGTCCCCCATCTGCCGAAAGAGGTCGGAGTCTTTCCGGCGACCGGGGTCGTGCGCGACGGCGTGGGCTGCTTCCACGGCCACCGTCGACCGGCACCGGAGGTTCTCGACGCGCCGCTCCTGGTCGTTGGCCACCTGCATCCGGGCTTCCGGCTCGCCCCGACACCCGAGAGCCCGACCGGAAAACAGCGCTGCTGGCTCTGGACGGAGTTGAGCCCACCCGGGGCCGCCCGGCCCCGCTCCCGCGCGAAGCGACCGGGCCGAACGCAGCGGATCGTGGTGCTACCGGCGTTCAATCCTCTCTCGGGAACCGAAGCGCTGAACCGGGGTCGGCCGGCGCGCTTTCGCACGTTCCTAGTGGACCGCTTCCTCGTCGGGGGAGAGACCCGGGCCGTCCTCCTGGACGGGACGGACCTCGGCCGGCTCACGTGGGCGGCGCCGAGCTCCCGCCGGAGAGCAGGATCGGCGCCAGCGACTCCGCCTGAGTGACTGGGGCGAGACAACGGGTCCCAAAGCAGACAAGCGCTCGCGCCGACCCTCTGGATCCGGTCACGACGCTCAACTCTTCCGGTAGCGAGAAGGGAGCGGGTGGAGTTCCGCGGAAGACCCACAGGTTGGGGTGCCATGATCGCACGGCGGCATGGTACAGCCGGTCCGACTCCGGCCCGCTCCCGTCGATCACAACCCGCGCCGCCGGAATCTCGAGGAGGACCGACCCGAGGGCGGCCCCTGCCGCGAACAGCCCGGCGCCTCCCAACCGGGCGGCCATCGCCGCGAGCAGTGATCGGGCCTTCTCGCGCCAGAGTTCTTCCCCGAGCAGGGAGGAGAGCCTCAGGTACGCGAGGGCTATCCCGGCGTTCGGCGACAGGTGCGGGTTGTCGTCGAGCGGGTACGAGGGGTGTCCGATGGAGCCGACCTTGGGCCCGTCATAAAGGGCCGGGGCGACGTCACGGAACAATCCGGTTTCGTCGCGGAACTCCCGCTCCGCAAGCTCGAGCGTTGAGCGGGCGACCTCCACGTACCGTGGGTTCAACGTCGCGCCCGCAAGCTCGATCAAGCCGAGCGCTGCGTCGACCTGGTCTTCCAGGAGGCCGAATCCCGATGCGCCCTCGGGAAGGAGGCGGTGGGCGAACCCCTCGGCCGGCCGGTACGCCTCCTCGATCAGCCGGTCGGCGGTGCGACGGGCGATCGCAAGAGCGGGGACCCCTTCGACCAGCGGAGATGCCGCCACCAGAGCGCGGAGGAACGACCCGTTGAGTCCGGCGTAGAGCGCGCGGTCGATGACCGGGGTCGGGCGTTCGGCCCGCGCGCTGCGCAGCTTCGAGAGGGCCCGGGCGAGGGCGTCGGCGGCCTCCGCTCCCTGGTAGGAAAGCCCGTCGGCCGCCTCGGAAAGCGGCAGGAGCCGGAACAGCACGTTGCGCTCCGGGTCGTGCGGCATCCGCCCCGAGCTACCGACGCCGAAGAACCGGCTGACGAGCCTTAGCTCCTCCGGCTCGAGGAGGCGCTTGAGTTCGGGCCGTGACCAGGTGAAGTAACCGCCGTCGTCCCCCGGGGCGTTGTCGGCGTCCTGGCTCGTCCCGAACCCCCCCCGGGGGTCGCCGAGGACCTCGAGGACCCAGGCGAGCGTGCCTTGTACGGTCTCCGAGAGCCGAGCGTCGCCGAAGCGCCGAGCGCCCTCCGAGTAGACGCTCAACAGGGCGGCGTTGTCGACCCCCATCTTCTCGAAATGCGGGATGTGCCAGCCCTCGTCCACCGAGTAGCGGTGGAAGCCGCCGCCGATCTGGTCGTACATCCCTCCGTCGGCCATCCTAAGGAGCGTCTCGCGGCCCCGTGCCGTGGACCGTGGGTCGCCCGTGAGAAGACCATCGGCAAGCAGGAAGGAGATCGCGGTGGGATGCGGGAACTTCGGCTCACCGCCGAAGCCGGCGTTCACCGGGTCGTAGCTCGTCGAGAGGTTAGTGCGCACGCTCTCGACGAACCCTAGCGATGCCGCGCCGGTGGGGACGTGGACGGGCCGGCTGCGCTCGATCGCCTCGCGAACGATCTTCGCGTTCGCCTCGACCTTCCCCGGTTCGTCCCGATAGAGCCGGGCGACCTCTTTGAGGACCCGACGAAAGCCCGGACGACCCATGCCGTCCTGCGGGGGGAAGAACGTGCCTCCCAGGAACACCTCGCCCTCGCTGGTGAGAAAGCCGGTGAGCGGCCATCCACCCTCTCCCGAAAGGGCGCTGACGGCGCGCTGGTAGCGTCGGTCGACCTCCGGGTTCTCGTCCCGGTCGACCTTCACCGCGATGAAATGCTGCCGGATGAGCGAAGCGACTTCGGCGTCCGAGTACGTCCCCTCGTCCATGACGTGGCACCAGTGGCACCACGCCGCGCCGATATCCAGGAGAACGGGCCGGTGAAGTCGGCGGGCGAGTTCGAACGGCTCCTCGCCCCAGGGATGCCAGTCGATCGCCTGTTCGTGCGCCGAGCGAAGGTAGGCCGAGCTCGACTTCTCTAGCCGCCAGCCGCCGGAACGTCCGGCCGGGGATTCCGCCGCCCGCTCCGCCATATCGCCCGCCATCGCGAGGAGGCTTTAGGGAAGCCGGTCCCCGCGGTCCGACGCCGTGCGCATCGCGGCGTCGCGGACCTACCCGCGACGAACCTTCGCGTTATCGCGCGAGCATGCGTTATAAGCGGCACGTCGGTGCCCCCGCCGGATTCGAAGGAGCGTAGGCCATGGAGATGCAACCCGGACAGATGGCCTACGACCGTGCGATCACCGTCTTTTCGCCCGACGGCCGCCTATTCCAGGTCGAGTACGCTCGGGAAGCGGTCCGGCGCGGCGCCACGACCGCCGGCGTCGTCTTCGCAGACGGCGTCATCCTGGTTGCGGACCGGCGGATCCCCAACCCGAAGCTCGCCGAAGCCGCGAGCCTCGAGAAGATCCACCAGATCGATGACACGATGGGATGCGCGACCGCCGGTCTGGTCGCCGACGCTCGAGTGCTCGTCGACTACGCCCGCCTCGCGGCGCAGATCCACCGCGTCACCTACTCCGAGGGGATCTCCGTCGAGATGCTTGTGCGCCGCATCTGCGACTACAAGCAGCAGTACACGCAGTTCGGCGGCGTCCGCCCGTTCGGCACGGCGCTCCTCGTCGGCGGCTACGACGACACCGGGCTTCACCTGTTCGAGACCGAACCCTCCGGCTCGCTCACGAGCTTCAAGGCGACATCCACCGGGGGAAACAAGGGCCCTGTGATGGAGCTGTTCGAGGAGAAGTACAAGCCCGGCATGGACATGGATCAGGCGATCATGCTCGCGCTCGAGGGCGTCCGCCAGTCGCTCGACGAGTCCGCCACCCTGGCCCAGGTCGAGGTGTGTGCGATCGTCCGGGAGAAGGGGATGCGTAGGCTCCCCTCGGACGAAATCCAGAAGTACGTCGCGCGGCTCCCTGCGGTCAGCGGAACGTCCCGCGCCGGCCGCAGCTAGGCGACCGTGCCGGGCCCGGAGTGCGGGCGATGGTGACGGTCGAGGACGCGGTCGTGGCCCGCTGGGAGACCCAGGGCTCCCGCTTCGAAGTGCTCGTCGACCCGGCGGCCGTGCAGGATCTGAAGGACGGCAAGAAGGTCGACCTCTCCGACAAGCTCGCGCTCGACCAGGTCTTCAAGGACGCGAAGAAGGGCGACAAGATCAGCGAGGAACACCTCGAACGCACGTTCCATACGCGTAACCTAGCCGAGATCGCCCGCGTGATCATCACAAAGGGAGAGGTCCAGGTCACCACCGACCAGCGCCACAAGCTCCAGGAGGCGAAGCACCGGCAGATCGTCGCGACGATCGTCCGCAACGCGATGAATCCCCAGACGGGCGCCCCGCACCCGCCGCAGCGGATCGAGGCGGCGATGCTCGAGGCGAAGGTCCACGTCGACCCGTTCCGGCCTGCCGACGTCCAGGTCGAAGAGATCATCCAGAAGCTACGCACGATCCTGCCGATCCGACTCGACAGCGTCCGCGTGAAGCTGAAGGTTCCCGCCCAGTTCTACCCGAAGGTCATCGGCGACGTGAAGGGCCTGGGAAAGCTGACCGAAGAGGAATGGCTTTCCGACGGGTCGTGGACCGCCGTCCTCGAGATCCCCGCCGGCGTTCAGACCGAGCTTCACGAGAAGCTGAACGCGCGCACGAAGGGCGCGGCGGAGACCGCCCTCGTTAAATAGGCCGCCACGGTCGAGCGCCCGGTGCTAGTACAGCAATGGGCAGTGGACATCGGCCGGGCCACCGAGGGCGTGGCCACGAGGGCGCCTCCTCGTCTCCCTCCGGGGAACGGATACTGATTCTTCCCGGGGAAGAGATCCCCGGTACCGGCCTTCGACCAGGTCCGGGAACCTACCGAATGGGCGGACGCCTGTACGCGAGCGTCCTCGGACTCCTCCAACGGCGCCCGCCGCTCGTGCGCGTCGTCCCGCTCTCGGGGCGATACATCCCGAAGGCGCAGGACGTCGTGGTCGGCACGGTCTGCGACGTGCAGGGCACCTTCTGGCTTCTCGACATCGCCGCTCCCCGCTGGGCGCCGCTCCATATGACCGGCACGCCCTGGAAGATCGACTTCGGGGAGACGGGGCAGTACCTGCACGTCGGCGACTCGGTCGTCGTCGGCGTCGAGGCGATCGAGAACACCGGCCGCATCGGGGTCACCATGCTCGGCGAGGGCCTGGGAAAGCTCGAGGGCGGCACGATCGTCACGATCTCCGCGGCGAAGGTACCGAGAGTGATCGGCCGGGGCGGCTCGATGATCACCACGATGACCCGGCTCACGGGCGCCGAGATCGTCGTCGGCCAGAACGGCCGGATCTGGGTGGGCGGCAGCCCCGAGGCGATCCGGAGGGTCAGGGAGTGCCTGAAGCTCATCGAGCGGCAGGGACAGCGCTCCGGCTTGACCGAGATGGTGGAGCGGTACCTGAAGTCATCGCAGCCGCCACCCCCTCCGCCGGTGGAGCCCCTTTCCACCCTCGTCGAGCGGCCCGCCCCCGGCACCGAGGTGTTCGTAGCGAACCCCGAGCCGGACGGCGCGCTATTCCCCGAAGGGGTCGACGGCGACGTGCCACCGCCAGAAGACAACTGAAAGTCCTAGGAGCATCAACATGGGAAGCGTAGGAGCCAAGGATGTGCCCGTCCTCATCGGCGAGGACGGACGGCGCATCGACGGACGAAGAGCCGACGAACTGCGGCCGATGAAGATCACGGCCGGCGCCCTCCACCAGGCCGACGGCTCGGCGTTCGTGGAGTGGGGCATGAACAAGGTGATGGCGGCGGTCTACGGGCCGCGCGAGGTCCATCCCCGCCACCTCCAGGAGAACAACAAGGCGATCGTCCAGTGCCGCTACAACATGGCGGCGTTCTCGGTCGACGAACGCAAGAGGCCCGGCCTCGACCGCCGCTCGCAGGAGATCTCCAAGGTCATCGCGGAGGCGCTCGAATCCGTCGTCTTCGCCGAGGAGTACCCGAGGACGAGCATCGACGTCTATATCGAGGTCCTCCAGGCGAACGCCGGCACGCGCTGCGCCGGGGTCGTGGCGGCTTCCGTGGCGCTCGCCGACGCCGGGATCCCTATGGTCGACCTATTGCCGTCGGTCGCAGTCGGAAAGGTCGCCGGCCACATCGTGCTCGACCTCAAGAAAGAGGAGGACAACTTCGGCGAGGCCGACATGCCCATGGCCCTCGTCCCCCAGTCCGGACGCCTCGTGCTCCTCCAGATGGAAGGACGGCTATCGAAGGCCGAGTTCGCGACCGCCCTCGACATGGGCGTCGCGGGATGCAAGACCATCTACGGGACGATGAAGCAGGCACTGCGTGACCGCTACAACGTCACCGGTTCCGATCCGACGGAGGCGGGCCAATGAGCGAGGAGGTCGCCGCCGAGATCCTGACGACCCACATCCTCGAGCTCGCGCGCGACGGACGCCGGTTGGACGGACGCGGCCCCGACGACTACCGGGAGATCTCGGTCGAACCCGGTTTCGTCACTACCGCCGACGGCTCCGCCCTGGTGCGCTTCGGCGACACCGCGGTGCTCTGCGGCGTCAAGCTCGAGCCGGGAAAGCCGTTCCCCGACACCCCGAACGCCGGGGTGCTCACGACCAACGCCGAGCTCGTCCCGCTCTCCTCGCCGACCTTCGAGCCCGGTCCGCCCCACCCGCGGGCGATCGAGGTCTCGCGGGTCGTCGACCGCTCGATCCGCGCCGCGGAGACGATCGACCTCAAGAAGCTGTGCGTCACCCCCGGAGAAAAGTGCTGGACGTGCTTCGTAGATATCCACGTGCTCGACCACGCCGGGAACCTGATCGACGCGGCGCAGCTGGCCGCGTTGACGGCGCTCACGCACGCGACGCTCCCCGCCAAGCGCTTCGGCATCGCAGAGTCCGACTCGCCGCTCGAGGTCAACCACTACCCGGTCGAAGTGACCTTCTGCCGATTGGGCGACGCGATCGTCGTCGACCCGAGCCGGGATGAGGAGCGGGCCGCCCAGGGCCGGATCACGGTCGCCACGGACGAGCAGGGCAATGTGGTCGCCATGCAGAAAGGGCTCATCGGGGCGTTCTCCCCGGACGACCTTCGGGACGTCGTGGAGCGTGCTTTTAAACACGGCGAGCGAATGCGGGCGATCGCGCGCGGAGGCGGGACGTGAGCAAGCGGACGAAGAAGGTCGGCAACACCGGCTGGATGGGACCGCGCTACGGCATCCGGATCCGCCGGCGGGTTCTCGAACTCGACCGAAGCCGGGTCCCCAGCGCCGCCTGCCCCCACTGCTCGACCGTGAGCGTCGACCGCATCGCGAGCGGCGTCTTCGAGTGCCGGCGCTGCGGTGTAAAGTACGCCTCGGGCGCCTACTTGTTCAGCCCCGCACCGCCCGTGACCCGATCCGAGAAGGCCGAGGCCGCCAGTGCCGCCTCGGGGAGCCGCTAAGGCGGTCCGGAAGGTCGATTGAGCCATGTTCCGCTGCATCCGCTGCGGGGAAGCGCTCCCGAGCGACTCGAACCTCTTCGGCGTCCGCTGCGACAACTGCGGCGGGAAGATCTTCACGAAGGAACACCCGAACGTGAAGAAGGTCCTCAAGGCCCGCTAGGGCGTCCGGGCGCCGGACCGCCGGGCCCCGTCGTCCTCCCGCGCGAGGCCCAAAGGGGGATGAACGATCACCCCCTCGCGTTCCGAGGGGAGGGGCGCCGTCGGACGCAATGACGAAAGAGCCGTCCCTCACCGTCTTCGACGGCCACGATAGTATCGGGGGGACGAAGCTCCTCTTCGAGCAGGGGGAGGTTCGCCTACTCCTGGATTTCGGCACGAACTACCAGCGGATGGGCCAGTTCTACGAGGAGTACCTCCAGCCCAGGCCGTCCCGGGGCCTCGTCGACTACATCGCCACCGGGATGCTGCCGAGGATCCGGGGAGCCTACCGGCAGGACCTGTTTCCGGACTACGACTACCCGAAGACCGACGAGGAGTGGCCGGGCGCCCGACCCACGGCGGTGCTGCTCACGCACGGCCATCTCGACCACTGCGGGGGAATCGCCTTCCTCGACCCGAGCATCCCGATCGTCTCCACCCCGATGACGCTCGCCCTTCTCCGCTCCTGGCAGGAGACCGGGAAATCCGACGTCAGCTCGGAGATCACCTACTACGGGCCGAAGGCCCCGGTCGAATCTACCGGACGCGACCGTGGAAGCCTCCCGGGGCGGCTCTTAGGGGCGGACAAGGAGGCCGCGCGCGCCAGCCGGCCGTTCTCCCTTCTCGGAGAACTCCCGAGCGGCCTCGGCGAGGCGCTCAAGCAGTCCCCGTTCGGCGCGAAGACGAAGTTCGAGCCGATTGCCCCGGTGAGGGCACGGCCCGATTTCGACGGCGTTCGCTACCGGTTCCACGGCGTCGACCACTCCGTGTACGGCGCCGCCGGCTACCTCATCGAGGCCGACGGCGGGACCGTCGCCTACACTGGGGACATCCGGTTCCACGGGGAGCGCGGCCGGGACACGGAGGGTTTCCTATCCCTCCTCGAGAAGAAGTCTCCCGAGGTCCTCGTGGTCGAAGGCACGCGGCTTCTCGCCTCCGACCAGGAGACGCCCCCGGCGCTGACCAGCGAAGCGGACGTCGAGCAGAACTGCCTGAGGGACGTCCTCGCCTACGAAGGGCGGCTTGTGATCGCCGACTTCGGGCCCCGTAACGTCGAGCGGTTGAAGACGTTCGAGCGGATCGCCCACGCCTCGGGCCGCCAGCTCGTGCTTACCCCGAAGGACGCCTACCTGCTCCACCTCCTGCACACCGTCGACCCCAGTATCCCCGACGACATCTCCCCGGGCGGGATGCGGGTTCTCGAGGAGCCGTCGGTCGGCTCTGAGCGCGCCTGGCTGCGCCGCGTCCAGTCCTCCGACGAGAGCGCGTTCCTGAACCCGGTGGACGTCGCCAAGTCGAAGAGCCGCTACATCCTGTGCTTCAGCTTCTTCGACTGCAACGACCTGGTCGACCTGCGACACACCGGGGCGACGGAAGGAGGCCTGTGGCTCTACTCGTCGAGCGAGGCGCACGGCGAGGAGCAGGAGTTCGACTTCGTTCGCCTGCAGAACTGGATCCGCTGGGCCGGGATGCACCAGGTCGGGTTCCGTTACGTCCCGGACGAGCGCGGGGGCCGTCGCCTCACCTTCGACCACCCGGAGGACCTTGGCCACCACGCGAGCGGTCACGCCACCCAGAGCGAGCTCCTCGAGTTCGTTTACCGGGCACGCCCCAAGATCGTCGTCCCGGTCCACACGGTCCAGCCGGCACGCCGATATCAGGAGCTCCTGAGGAGCCGGGGCTCCCCCGCGACAGTCGTCGCGCCGGTACAGGGTCAGCCGATCCGCTGGTAGGTGGCGAGCGACGGCCTTTAGCGCCCCGGACCGTCGGTGTCCCCGATGCCCGGCGACCACCTACCCACTGGCATCGCGTCGGTCGACGCGTTGCTCGGAGGCGGGCTCGAGATGGATGGTCTTACCGAGCTCTACGGGGAAGGGGGGAGCGGGAAGACCCTATTCTGTCTTCAGGTGGCGACCCGCGTCGCGCTCGCCGACCGTTGGGTGTTCTACATCGATACCGAGGGGGTCTCCGTCGACCGACTGGAGTCCGTCTCGGGTGGCCAGGTCGATCAGGTCTTGCGACGGATGCTTCTTTCCACTCCACCCACGCTGGCGGCCCAGACCGAGGCGGTTCGCACCGCCTGCCAATTGGCGAGGGACGGCCGCCGCCCCTGCGGACTCATCGTGCTCGACTCCGCGACCTTCTATTACCGGCTCACGCTCTCCGGCTCGGACGAGGACGAGGGCCGGGCCGCGCTCACCGAGGAGCTCGCCGAGCTCCTCTCCACCGCCCTGACGGCCCACGTGCCGGTGCTGTTCACCAATCAGGTCTGGCGGAGCCTGAAGGAAGGGACCTTGGAGCCGCTGGGTGGCTCGTTCGTCAACCATGTGGCCAAGACGATCATCCGCCTGGATCGACTTCCCGGCGCCGCGCGCCGGACGGTGCTCGTC
>JAKIWY010000042.1 GCA_022749835.1 Thermoplasmata archaeon
CGGCGGGTGGATGACAACGGAAGTGTGCGCCGCCAACCCTGAGGGCGCCAAGACCATCAACATCGCAATCGCCGTCATGGTGCCACCGGTTCCGAGCGCCAGAAGGCGGCTCGGGCGCCGATAGCCCATCGTTCGTCCCTGTCCCACTCTCGCGTCTCCCATACTGTTTGGTTCCTCCCCCTCCCGGATAGGCCACCTCGTGAGTTGCCCTCCCGAGAGAGTAGACGAGGGACGAGCTTTTACTATTTAATCATGATGACATGGTCTCGCACGGCATTCGACCGTTTTCGCTCCTCCACCTTCCGAAGAGGAACTCCGAAAGGTTCAGGCGTTGATGACCGCCCAGCCGACCGACTCTCCTCGAGCCAACCAGATAGGGATATCAAGGGGCGTCGGCCGTTGTGGCTCCGTGGAACTAGCTACGCCTCCGTCCCCTCCGACCGTGGCTAGATCCCGGCGCTACCTAGGGGCGCTGAGGGCGCGTCTTCCCCCGGTCCGGCTTCTCTGGATCTTCCTCATCGTCCTTGGCGCTTACGGCGTAAACTTCCTGGGCTCGTGGATGGGCCTCGCGCCCCTCATCGCGCTACCGGCGATCGCCGTGATCACCGATGTCCTGTTCGCCCGCGCGCGCTTTGAACGGATGCGGTTCCCGGATTCCGCGCTCGCCACCGGGCTCCTGCTGGCTCTTCTCTTCCCGCCCGTCGTCCCTCTGGTCGCCGCCGGGGCGGCCACGATCGCCGCCGTCTCCGTCAAGAACGTTCTTAGGTTCCGGGGCCGGCCCTGGTTCAACCCGGCCGCCTCGGGAGTCCTCGTGGGGGCGGTCCTCTTCGGGCTCTCCCCGGCCTGGTGGGGCAGCATCGACGAGACGCTGGTCGTCGCCTTGGGCGCCGCACTCATCCTCTGGAACTACCGCAGCTGGCGGATACCGGTCAGTTTCCTGACCGCCTACGCCCTGTTCGCAGTGACCTATCGCGCCTTCCAAACGGCGGCGCTCGGCGGGATCGTCAGCCCCGGCGTCCTGCTGCTGGCCGCCTTCGACCCCTCGATCCTCTTCTTCGCGTTCTTCATGGTCGCCGAGCCCAGAACCGCTCCCAAGGATTCCCGGTCCCAGCCGCTCTACGCCGTCGGCATCGCCGGCGCCGCGGCCCTGTTGCCCACGGTGCTGCCGACGCTCGCGGTGTTCGTCGGTCTGATCGCGGGCAACGCCTTCGTGCTGTTCCTGCGCTACCGGGCCGAACGCCGGTCGGCTCCCTCCACCGAGCCTTCCACGGCCGCCGAGGGGGGCTCCCTGCGCCGCCGGCTCGCCCGCCCGACCGTGCCGGCGATCCGCAAGGTCCCGGTCCGCTGGAGTGTCGGTCGAAGGGCCGCTGCCGGTTTCATCATGCTCATCCTGGTCGCCTGGGTCGCGGCGGCTTCGTACAATCCGGCGACGTCGAGCTCCCCCTTGTTGCGCACCCCCGGAACCGGGGGGTTCGGCGGGTCCTCTGGCACCCAGCAGGCCCGCTCCCACTGCTCGAACGACAACGCCTCGATCCCGAAGAGCGAGCTCAACTCGCTCCACCACACCCTCGGCCCCTCGGTCATCCTCTCGTACTCTCCGAGCAACGGCTTCGTCGTTTTCTACGACCCTGTGAACCAGGTGACGATCACGGAGACCGATCTCTACGAGGATTTCGGCTACGCAGAGTTCAACGGCGACGACTACTCCTCGACCGGCTGCGTGCCGCCGTAGGTCACTCCCGCGGCTCCTCTCGCCCCGGTAGGGGCGGAAGCGGGAGGCTACCGGTCGCCCGGTGCCTATCGGGCCGGCCGGGGTCGCCCTGCCGGCGATTCCTTCCTCGGCCAGAGCGTTCTGGTGGCGATCAGGTGCATGATCTCTGAGGGGCCGTGGGCGATCGCTCCGCTGCGAACGTCCCGCCATCGGCGTTCGTGGGGGAGCTCGTTCGAGTACCCCCTCCCGCCGTGGAACTGGATGGCGAGGTCGATGACGCCAAGCGACGTCTCGGTGGCGAGCCACTTCGAGAGGGCGGCCTCGGCGTCGACGCTCTCCCCGAGCGCCATCCGCTCGAGGGTCCGGAAGGCGTAGCCCGTCGCGGCTTCGAGGCGCGCCCACCCCTCGACCAACGGAAATGAGACGGCCTGTTGGCGCGAAAGTGGCCCTCCGAACGCCTCGCGCTCTCCGACGTATCGCACGGTATCCTCCCAGGAGGCCCGCGCGACGCCGAGGTAGATGGGTGCGAGGAGAGCGCGCTCCCGGGTGAGCTCTCCCTTGAGGTATCCGAAAGCCTTCCCCTCCTCCCCAATGAGGTGACTCGCGGGCACGCGTACCTCCCGGTACTCAACGGTTCCGCGTCGCATCCAGCGCTCCCCCATGTCCCCGGTGATTGTCCTACGGATCCCGGGAAGCTCCTGCGGGACAAGGAAGGCGCTGACACCCGGGGGTTCGGTCGCGGGCCCCTCGACCTTTGCGTAGACGATCGCAGCGTCGGCATCGTCGGCGAACGCCGCCTGGGATTTCGTGCCGTTCAGTACGTACTCCTTGCCGCGCCGCGTGGCGCGGGTCGAGAGGGCCGCCGCATCCGAGCCGGCCCCGGGTTCGGTGATGTGGTTTCCGATGAGGTGGCGGCCCTTCACGAGCGGAGGGAAGTGCCGTCGGGCGATCTCGGGTCGACCGTGCCCGGCGAGCACGCTCGAGAACTCCGGCTGCAAGGAGAGCTTCGCGAAGGTCGTGCCGCTCAGGTAGGCGAGCCGGTAGAGCGCCGACCCGGCGACCGGGAGCGTGAGAGCGCGCCCACCCCATCGCCGCTCCGTGATGAGTCCGAGCAGCCTCGCCGTGCCGAGTGCCTCGAACTCCTGGCGCGGGAAGCTGGGGTTTCGGTCGAGCTCGGCAGCGCGTTCGGAGAGCCCCAGTCGTTCGGAGACCCTATCGATCTCCCGGACGATGGGATGCTCGGGAACACCGGGGGGCGGGATCGTCACTTCGAGTCCCCGGGAGCCGCCGGCGGCCCAGCTCGAGCCATCACCGGACGGTACTCTCCGATGACATGAGTTGCCTCGAGGATGGAAAGTCTCTCCTCACCGTATCCGAGGAGACCGCCCAGGACACCCCGATTGTCTTGCCCGAGCCACGGCGCTCCGCGCCAGACCCCGCCGGGGGTGCGGCTGAACGCGGGCGAGACCCCAGCTCCCTGGACCGGGCCGGCGACCGGATCCGTCCATCCCACGATCATCGAGCGCTCCCGATAGTGCGGGTCGCGCGCGATGTCTTCCATAGAGAGCACACGGGCGATCGCGAGGTCGCTCCCCCGGCCGATCGCCTCCAGCGATTCGGCGGAGCGCCCGGCGCAGAATCTGGCGATCTGGTCGTCGACCTCGTCGCGGTGGCCCCTCCGCCAATCGGCCGAATCCGCGCCCGGGTCCTTGATCCCGATGAGCTTACGCAACCTCGCCCAGGAATCGTCGGTGGGGGCGGCGACCACGACCCAGCCATCGAGCGCCCTATGCACATCGTACGGGTGGAGCCGGGCATGCGCTCTTCCGTGGCGGCCGCGGACGACTCCCCGGGCGAAGTAGTCGAGGGCGAGGTTCTCGAGTAGCGTGAAGAAGACCTCGTACTGGGCGACGTCGACGCTCTGGCCGTGTCCGGTCGACCGGGCATTGATGTACCCCATGAGCGCCGCGCCGGCCGCCGCGAGGCCGGTGACGGTGTCGTTAAACGCCGTGCCGGAGCGCATCGGCGGCTCCGGCTCGGGGTTGCCCTGTAGGGAGAGATAGCCGCTGTACGCCTGCGCGACCAAGTCGTAGGAGGGGGAGGAGATCCGGGCCGGCTCGCCGGTCTGGCCGTATCCCGAGACGTGCACGATCGTCAAGGCCGGGTTCAAAGCCCAGAGCGCTTCGTCGGGGAGGCCCAGACGCGCGTACGTTCCGGGCCGGGACGACTCCACCCAGATGTCGCTCTGCCGGGCGAGGTCAAGAAAGACCGATCGTCCCTCGGGCTTTCGGACGTCAAGCCCGACCGAGAGCTTGTTGCGCGAATACTGGACCCACGACTCCGACACCGAGGACTCCGGCCCCGCACCGACGGGAAGCGTCGGCGGGAGGGTGCGCGTCGGGTCGGAAAACGGCGGGCCGAACGGGGGCCCCTCGACCTTGACGACGCGCGCCCCGAACTCCCCGAGATACGTGGCGGCCCAGGGCCCCGCCACGAACCGTCCGGAGTCGAGCACTCGGACCCCCGCGAGCGGCCCGAACCGCGGAGGCAGCGGGGTGCCCGCGTCCTCCCCGGCCATCGCCGGTTTGGCGGGCGCCCGGTGATAACTCGCAAGGTTCACCGGGGAACCTCGGCGACCAAATAATCCGGCCCGGCTCGGCGCCGCCGATGGCCGAAGACCCGTGGGACCGGTTCGAGGGGGAGGCGTTCCGACAGGAGCTCACGCGCTACAAGATGGCCAACCATCCGTTCCGCACCCATCCGTTCTTCGACGCCCTTGAGGCCGGAACGGTGCCGCGCCCAATCGTCCACCGCTGGGCCGGGCAGTTCTACCCGTGGCTCGCCTGCGTGCCGCTTGCGATGGCCGAACGGTTCGCCCGCTGCTCCTGGGAGAGCCGGTTCGACCGTTTCCGCAGGATGATCCTGGACCAGCTCGTCGAGGAGGCCGGGGACCCGAAGGGCGTCGCCCCCGGCCACCCCGAGCTCTGGCTGCGTTTCTGTGACGGGCTCGGACTCCCGCGCGAGAAGGTCATCGCGACGCCGCTGCTCCCGAGCACGCTGGTCGCCATCGACGATTTCCTCTACATCAACCGGGAGGTGCCGTTCTACGTCTCGGCCGCCGGCTCCTCCGAGCCTCCGAACGTCGAGCTCTGCCAGCGTCTCCTTCCCTCGTTCCGCAAGCACTACAAGGTCGATGAGGAGCATCTGACGTACTACACGCTGCACGTCACGGCCGATGAGGACCACAGCCGCTGGGTCGGCGAGATGGTCAGCGCCTTCGCGTCGACGCCCGAGGTCCGGCGGCAGATGTGGGACGCGATGCGGCGTGGGTTCGCCCTTCACCGACTGCTGGTCGACGGGGCCACCGAAGGGTGGAAGCCGGCGGCGTAGGATGCGCCGCCTCGAACGCCCGCTCGCCCGCGCTGGACAGGGACGCCCCCCGCGCGACGCCCCTCCCGGGAAACCTCTTCTCTAGGAGCACGATGTACGGAAAGTCGATTCGGCTGAGCCGGGTGTTCCCCTCCCCCGGTCGCCGCCTCTTCTCCGTCCCGCTCGACCATTCGCTTTCTCTGGGCCCGATCGACGGGCTCGAGTCCCTGGCCCCGGTCGCCATCGAGCTCCAGTCCGCTGGGGTCGACCTCTTGATCGTCACCAAGGGGGCGGTCCGGGAGCTCGCGCCCGTCCTCTCCCCCACGACGCTTCTCGGCGTCCACCTCTCCGCCTCCACGTCGCTCGGCCCCACCTCTCACCACAAGGTGCTCGTCGGGTCGGCGGCGGAGGCGGCGAGCCTCGGCGCGGACCTCGTGAGCGCCCAGGTGAACTTCGGCGTGCCGGAGGAGGGGGCGATGCTCTCGGATTTCGGCGGCCTGGTCCACGACTGCCGCTCGCTCGGGCTCCCCCTTCTTTGCATGGCCTACGTGAAGAAGCCCGGCACCCCGAGCGTGGGCGAGCTCCAGCATGCGGCGCGCGCCGCCGCGGACCTCGGGGCGGACGTTGTCAAGACGAGCTACCCCGGATCCCTCTCCGCGCTGCGCGCCCTCGTCCGGACCACGCCGGTGCCGCTCCTCCTCGGGGGAGGGGAATTCGCCGGTGACGACTCGCTTCTCATCTCCCGGGTCGAGGAGGTCGTCGCGGCCGGGGCGGGCGGGATCTGCATCGGTCGGAACCTCTTCCAGCGGTCGCCGGTCGGCCCGCTCGCCTCGCGCGTTGCGGCCCTGCTCCACCCGACGGGGTGAAGCGCGGATGTTCGACCCCCGGCTCGTCGTCGCGCCGGTCGCCCCCGGGAGGGCCGACCGGGGGGCACTCGTGGAGCGGGCTCACCGACGGGGCCTGCGCCGGTTTGCGTTGCCGGTCGATGACCCGGTCCCTTCGCTCGAGGGCGTCATCCTGATCCGTCGGAGCCCGCACGAGCTCACCGGGATCGACCCTGGCCAGCCGACATCTTCGCCCGTCGCCGTCGAGCTCGTCCGTGATTCCCGTGGTCTCGACGAGCTGGTGGCGCGGTCGAAGGGCCGGTCGCTCATCGCGGTCCGATGGGAAGGAGACCGGGTCATCCCTCTCGAGAACCTGCTGTCCGCCCTCGCAGGATCGACGCGGGTCTGGGTCGTGACCGACCAGGTCGAGCAGGTGCCCGCTGCCTTGGGAGCTCTCGAACGCGGCGCCGACGGGGTGGTAGTCGAGATCGACACGCCCGGGGCGCTCGAGCGGCTCGAGGGTCTGCTCGTACGCTCGCTGCCCCCGAGCCTTGACTGGCAATCCGTGACGGTGCGTCGGGTCGAGCCGGTCGGAGTCGGCGACCGTGTGATCGTCGACACGACCTCCCTGCTCGCCCCTTCGGATGGGCTCCTCGTGGGAAGCTCGGCCGGCTTCTTGTTCCACGTGGCGAGCGAGGCGCTCGGCTCCTCGTTCAGCGGCCCTCGGCCGTTCCGCGTGAACGCCGGCTCCGCCCACTCCTACGTTCTCACCCCGGACGGAAGCACTCGGTACCTCGCAGAGCTTCAGCCGGGCGATGGAGTGCTCGTTGGGGAGGCAAGAGGCAAGTTGCGCTCTGTGCGCGTCGGGCGCCTGAAAATCGAGCGCCGCCCGCTCGTACTGGTCGAGGTGGAGCACGGCGGCCGACGCGTTACGGTCTTCCTTCAGGAGGCCGAGACGGTCCGATTGTCCGGGGAGCGTGGGCGGGTCGCCACCTCCTCGATCCGTCCCGGCGAGGTGGTGCTCGGCGTCGCGCTGCCACCGGCCCGGCACCTCGGAAAGGTCGTCCAGGAGATGATCGACGAGCGATGAGGAAGCCGCCCAAGCTCATCGTCTCGCTCCCCGGACGCGACGTGCCGAGCGTCCGCGAGGAGGCCCAGCGGGCCAAAGCTGCCGGGGCCGATATCGCAGAGCTTCGCCTCGACCGATGGCCCGTGGAGACGCTCGAGAGGCTCCCCCAACTCTTCCCATCCCCGATCCCCCTTCTCGCCACCCTGAGAAGCCGGGCGGAGGGTGGGGAAGGTCCGGACGACGAGTTGACTCGCGCCCGATGGATCGAACGGGCGAGCGAGCTCCCTTTCGAGTTGGTCGACCTCGAACTCCGGCGAGACTCTCGACGCCGGTCGCTCGAAGCCTCCCGCTCTGTCCTTTCCGTCCATCTTCCCTCGGCACATCCCGTCGAGGCGTGGGCCCCACTGCTCGAGCGCGCCAGCGCCGGAGAGGCGTTCGTCAAGGTCGTCTTCCCGGCGACGTTGGAAGAACTCGCGACGGAAGTCCTTCCTCGGCTGCCGGTCCATCGAAATGGCCCGTTCGTCCTCCACACGACCGGTGCTTCCGGCCCCCTTCTGCGCGCGTGGGGGATGCGACTCGGTCTCGCCGCCGTCTACGCCCAGCTGCCGCGGACTCCCCCGGGGTCGAGGCGCTCGGCGCCCCCTGTGGAGAGCGCCCAGATCCCTGTCGACCATCTCCACCATTACTTCCGACATGGGGGCGAGGGACCGCTGCAGGTCCTCCTCGGCCATCCGGTCGCGCATTCGTTCTCGCCGGCGATCCATGCGAACTGGATCCGCCAGCTCGACCGGTCGGGATTGTATATCGCGCTGGACGTTGCGACGCCGGCGGAGTTCGACCATGCCCTCCGATTGCTCGAGGAGCGCGGGGCGAACGGCGTGAACGTCACGCACCCGTGGAAGCAACTCGCACTTTCGCTGAGCGATTCGGCGAGCGCCTCGGCACGGACCGTCGGCGCGGCCAACACACTGCGTTTCGAGAACGGCCGCCGTCTTGCGGAGAATACGGATGTCCAGGCGGTCTCCCGCCGGATCCGCGAGCTCCGGGAGGACGGGAGCTGGGACGGCCGTTCGCTCACCGTGATCGGGACGGGCGCCTCGGCGAGCGCCACGCTGTTCGCCGCGAAGGAGCTCGGGATCGAGGCCGTGGTCGCGGGCCGAAACCCGGCCGCGGCGAACGCTCTCGCCGCACGCTACGGCGCCAAGACGTGGGAGTCCTCCGCGCCGTCGCCGGCATCGCTTCTCGTCCACGCCACTCCGGTCGGGCGCGAGCAAGAGAGGTCGCTCGACGTGAATCTCGCCCCGCTCCTATCCCGGAGCACCTACCTGCTCGACTTCGTCTATCGTCCCGCGGATCCGGTCCTTGCCCGGGCGGCCGCCGCCGCGGGCGCCCGGTACGAGGACGGATACCGCCTGCTCGTCTACCAGGCGGCCCGTTCTTTCGAGCTGTTCTGGGGCCGGCCGCTCGACGCATCGCTAGAACACCGTCAGCTCGAGGAGCCCCCGTGCGCGGCGTAGGGAGCGCTGGGGGCGCCGTCACCATCGTCAACTCGCTCTCCACGGGGGTCGGCTGCGCCCTCGGGATCGAGCGCTCCGTCGTCGCCGAGGTCGAACTCGAGTCCGCGCCGTCGGGAGGAGTCAGCCGATGGGAGATCGAGCCACAGAGCGACAGCCCGCTCGCCCGGGCCGCGCTCGCCGCGGGACTCGAACGCTTCTCGAACGGCTCGGGCTTCACCGGTTCGCTCAAGGTCCGCTCCGATATCCCGGTCGCCAAGGGCCTCAAGAGCTCCTCTGCGGTTTCGGTCGCCATCCTGCGCGCCGTCGCCGATGCCCTTGGTCGACGGGTCACGGAGACCGAGGTGTCGCGGCTCTCCGCCGACGCGTCTACCGCGGCCGGGGTGAGCGCGACCGGTGCCTTTGACGATGCGCTCGCCTGCGCAGGAGGGGGCCTCGTTCTCACCGACAACGACCGAAGGCACGCGATGCGTCGGGTCGATTGGGCACACTCGCTTCGGGCCGTGGTATGGGTCCCGGAGCCGGTGCACCCGCCATTCGCCGGCTACCGGGAACGATTCGCCGCGTTCCGTTCGGAGGGCGACCTGGCGGTCTCGGCCGCACGTTCGGGAGACTACTCGACGGCGATGGGTCTCAACGGGGCCCTCGTCGAGCGGGTCATGGGCTACGACTACTCGAGCCTCCGCGGGCGCCTGCTCGACGCCGGCGCTGTGACGACGGGCGTCACTGGGATGGGTCCCGCGCTGGTCGCGCTCGCGTCGGAGCGGCTGGCCGAACGAGTGCGATCCGTCATGCCCGAGGCGGGCACCCGGTGGGTCGCGGACCTCCGGCCGCTCTCGCCGGAGTCGCAGCCTGAAGAGGGCGGGTGATGGACCGGAGAGTCTGGCCGTCGCGTATCGCCGGCAGCCTCAGGGCGCCTCGCTCGAAGAGCTACACCCATCGGTCCCTCCTCATCGGGCTCCTCGCCGACCGGGAGTTCTCCATCGTCAATCCGCAAGATTGCGACGACACCCGGGCGACCGCCCGAGGCCTGCGAGCGTTCGGGGCGCGCATCCGCCTCCGGCCCGGGCGTTGGGTGATCGAGCCGGAGCGTCGGGAACCCCTTCCCGATCGATTGCGGGCCGTGGATTGCGAGGCCTCGGGGACCACGCTCCGATTCCTGATGGCGGCCGCAGCGACCCGGCCGGTGTCGGTAAAGTTCCTGGGGGATCGGACTCTTTCCGCACGTCCGACCGCCGACCTGGAGCGGGCGCTGGCAGACGCCGGGGCCACGGTCCGCCGGCCGGACCCTGGGCGGAGCGTTCCGGTCGAAGTCTCGGGCCCGATGCACAGCGGCACGTTCACCCTCCCCGGATCCGTCAGCTCGCAGTTCGTTTCCGCGCTTCTCCTGAC
>JAKIWY010000043.1 GCA_022749835.1 Thermoplasmata archaeon
CCATGGAGTGCGGCCGTGGGCTTCGGACTCCCGGGCACGTCACGCCATCGGGAAACAGCCGGCTTGGGTTTGCATCTGCAGAAACTCGATCCGCCGCCCATCGGGAGCCTCCTTTCCCCGACAGAACCCCAATCGCTACTCGATTCGGGGGCGATCACCCATCGAATCTCTCCCGACTTCCCCTGGGTCGCCGGCAACATGCCCCGGGTCCGTTCATGAATGCACCATCGCCCGTGTCGTCGGCAGCTGGTCCCTGCCCCGGTCCCCTCCGCCCTGCGGATCCGATCGGTCGTTCGGTCCGGTTTTCCGAGGCATCCCCCTGAAGCAGCCGATCTCGACCGTACCGGTTGGGACGAAAATCGACGGAGTTCTTCGTGCGACCGGCCCTCGAGTGAATCGGTCTTCACGGGCCCTTCAACCGTCTCAACCAAATCGGGGAATCGCGCCGAAGGCCCGACGTTGTCCTGTCGCGAGGAACGAGCCGGGTCACGGACGCGCTGGTGAAAGAGATCGGAAACGGTCCCGGAGAAAAATGGAGCGAACGAGACAGAAAGGCAACGGTTGGCGATTGGGGCAATTGGCACTTGCAGCCTCAGTCGTCACCGTGATTGCGGCGATGCTCGGGAGCGGCGCGGCCGCCGCCGTCCACGCCGGGTACGTGCACACTGCGATGAAGGGCTCGAGCGCTCCCGCGCTCCTGACGGTCCACCCCTCGGTGCGGATGGAGACCACGATGGCCTACGACGCCATGGACGGCTACGTCGTATTGTTCGGCGGCGCCGCGGCGACCGGTTACGAGCTATCGGACACGTGGACGTTCGTCAACGGCGTCTGGACCAAGCTCATGCCCACGACGCACCCCGCGGCGCGGGAGTCCGGCACGATGGTCTACGACGCGAAGGACGGCTACGCGGTTCTGTTCGGCGGCTTCGGCACGAACTCCGCACTCTCCGACACCTGGACGTTCGTCAACGGCGTCTGGACGAAGTTGACCCTCACGACCCACCCGTCCGCCCGGGCCGAGGCGATGATGACCTACGACGCCTACGACGGCTACGTGGTCCTGTTCGGGGGGATCACCTCCTCCGGAAACGTCCTTGGCGACACGTGGACGTTCTCGGGAGGCACCTGGACGAAGGTCACGCCGGCGACGCCACCTGCCGCGCGCGCGGCCGCGGTGATCACCTACGACGCCTACGACGACTACGTCGTGATGTTCGGCGGCACCAACACCGCCGGAACCGAGCTCGCAGGGATCTACGCGTTCAGCGCCGGTAGCTGGTCGAAGCTTACCACGATGAACTCGCCTGGGGCGCGGGACTCGGCCGTGATGGCCTACTCGCCGGGCACGGCGTCGTCCGTCCTCTTCGGAGGGTGCACCGCGAAGAGCTGCCCGCTCGCCGACACCTGGAGCTACGACACGGCCAAGTGGAAGCACCTCACCCCGACGATCAGCCCACCCGCCCGTGAGTCGGCCGCGATGGTCTACGACGGCGCCGACGGGTACCTACTGCTGTTCGGCGGAACCGCCGGCGGCATGAACCTCTTCGGAGACACCTGGGCGCTGGCCCACGGTACCTGGGCGCAGCTCTAACCCGTTCCTTCCCGGGCGGGGGGGAACGATCCCCCCGCCCCCCAGTTGAAAGTTGGTGGGGGTCAAGCCGCACTACGCCGACCGGGGGAGCGGGAGTAGGCCGATGGGCCGGTAGTCGCCGCCCAGTGCGTCCCCAGTTCGGACGGTGCGAGCTCTGCGAAGGAGGGAAGCGATCTCGCACGTCTCCACCGCTCGGGAACGTTCGCTCGCCCCCACCGAACCGCGCCTTCCGGGGGATGAAAGCCCGCCGGTCGCTCAAGTCCGATGAACGCCGGACTTAACCTTCGCTGAGGGTAGCGAGACGTTGTCCTACGGGACTCTCATGTGGCCGTCACCGGGTCGGGATCTGCTGATCACCGCGGGGACCATCGTGGTCGCCGCGTTGCTCTTGGGGTGGGTGTCGTACACGGTCGCGGTTTCCGGCCCCGGCGATTTTAGGGGAACCCTCACGCAAATCGGAGGGTCGAACCGCCTATCGGGGGGAGGCGAATCGAACTACTGTGCCAAGTTCCAACTCACATTCTCCCCTCCCCCTACCCTCTCCCCAGAAGAACTCGTCATCACCATCACCGCGCCGGTCAATGCACCGATGCATCTCGGGGGATCCGGTTCGTTCACGATCCTTGAACTGCATTTCAGCCCGAACACCTATCCCGCTTGGTTGACCATCCTGCCCGGGGGCGGCCAGTCGACCGCCTTCACGGCGACGGTGATCAACCCCGGCGGGGGGACCGTGGGGGGGCTGGGGTTTGGCCAGCAGGTTGGACCCATCGCCACCTCCATCGCTTCCGGCGCCATCCTCAACCTGACCTTCCCGAACGGGACGGGGCCTCAGGGTTTCGAGGTCACACTCTCCTTCCACAGCTACGCCGAGACGCTTTCCGTCATGGTCCATTGACGCCGTATCCTCCCGAAGGGACCGGGTCGCCGACCGACACCTCTGGGACAGATCGATCGTCCGGGGGGCGTACCGGAGACCGCCTTGGTCGCCCGGTGAGGTCAGCCCCGGCCCACGGATAGCTGAAACGAGCGCGGGAGGAAGAAGGGGCATGGCCGAAATCCGTTCGGTCGCCGTCGGGATCGACGGCTCGGACCAATCCGAGCTTGCCTTCGATTGGGCCGTAAGTCTGGCCAAGCTCGCGTCGTCGTCGCTCACTCTCGTCGGGGTCGTTTCGGTTCACCGCGCCTACCCCTCCCAGCCACGCTCTCCGGTCGAAGCCCCGGTGGAGGAACGTCGTCACCTCAGTGAGTTACTGAGTCGATTCGCAGCGAGGGCCAGAAGTTCGGGCGTTGGCCCGGTCGAGAGCCTCCTCCTGGAGGGAGTTGCCGTCGATGCCCTGCTGAACTTCCTGGATGACCGCAAGCCGGACCTCATGGTGCTCGGCGCCCGGGGGCTGTCGGCCTCGCGTCGGCTATTGTTGGGCAGCGTCAGCGACGGAATCGTCCACCACGCCCACGGCTCCATCCTGGTGGTCCGACCCCGTCGCCCGGACGGCCCGTTGGCGAGCGGCTAGCGAGAGGCGGCCCCGCGAGAGCGACGGAGAACCCGTCGTGAAACCAGTCGAGCGGCCACATCGAACGAGACCCCGAAGCGGTCATCGGACGCGTAGGGCGTTCAGAATGACCGCGACGTCGATGACCTCCTGGAGGACCGCGCCGAGGGCCGGCAGGATATGGCCGGAGGCGGCGATCGCCATGAGGACGAAGCTGGCCCCCAGTCCGAAGATGATCCCCTGGCGGGCGATGCGCACCATTCGCTGGCCGAGGACGATGCCCTCGGGAACCCGGGTGACATCGTCGACGAGGAGGACGACGTCGGCCGCCTCGGCGGAGATACCGGCACCCCGTGCTCCCATCGCGATCCCGACGGAGGCGGCGGCGAGAGCGGCGGCGTCGTTGACCCCATCGCCGACCATTAGGGCCGAGCCGTACTGCCGGCGGTAGAGGTCGACCTGAGCGACCTTCGCCTGGGGGCTCAACTCAGCGTGGTATTCGGGAATACCCGCGGCCTGCGCGATCTCTTCGGCGTTGGCCCGGCTATCCCCGGTGAGCATCGTGACCCGCTCCACGCCGAGCTCGCCTAACCGGGACACCATCTCGGGGACGCCGGGTCGAAGTCGGTCAGCGAATAGTATCGCTCCGGCGATCTCGCCATCGACCGCGATGTAGCTCAACATCCGACCGCGGGTCTCGCTCGGGGGAATTCTGCCGGTCCCTTCCGACTCCGCTCCGATGCCCAGGCGCGCGCGGACCAGGGAGGATTGGCCGACCACGACGCGATGGCCGTCGGCGATGCCCCCCACCCCAGCCCCCGGGATCTCCTCGACCTCGGCAGCCACGGGAACAGGACGGTTCACGCTCCGGGCGCGGCGCACGATGGCGCCCGCCAATGGATGCGAGGAGCGCTGTTCGAGCGAGGCGGCGAGAAGGAGCAGCTGCTCCACGTCGAAACGCTTTCCGAGGAGGATCACCCGCTCCACCTCCGGCCGGCCCGAGGTGATGGTGCCCGTCTTGTCGAAGATTACGACGCGGCTTCGGCCGATCTCCTCGATCGCCCCGCCGCTCTTGACGACGAGACCGCGGTCCGCCGCACGATTCACCGCGCCGATTACGGCGACGGGCGTGGCGATGATCAGCGGGCAGGGCGTCGCGACGACCAGGACGGCGAGCGCGACGTCCGGGTCGGCCGTGAGGAACCAGCCGAGAAGCGCGACGGCCAGGGCGAGCGGGGTGAACCAGAGGGCGTAGCGGTCCGCCAACCGCTGGATCGGGGGTTTGCGCTCCTGAGCGGAGCGGACCAGTTCCACGATCTGCGCGTACTGGCTCTCCGTGCTTCGGCGGATCGCCTGCAATTCGAACGGAGGACCGACGTTGATGCTTCCGCTGAGGAGGACCTCTCCAATCCCGTGACGGCTCGGCAGGGGTTCCCCGGTGATGGTCGCGTCGTCAATCAACGCCTCCCGGTCGCTGACAGTACCGTCGACCGGCAGCACGTCGCCGGTCGGGATCACCAGGAGGTCGCCCACCGCGACCTGCTCCGCCGGAATCTCCTCGACGCTCTCCCCCCGCCGCCGGCGGGCGACATGAGGAGCGCGCCGGAGCAAGTCTTCGAGCGACGAAGAAGCTCGGTGGAACGCGTAAGAGTCGAGCGCCTCCCCACCGGACTGCATGAGAACTATGACGACCCCAGCGAACGCCTGGTCGAGCGCCACGGCACCCACGATGGCGAGCATCGCGATCACGTCAGAGGCGAATTGACCCCGAAGGAGACGGCGAACCGTTTGGACGACGAGCGGGGCGCCCCCGACGACCAGGGTGGCGAACCAGACGTCACCGGCGATAACAGGAGATCCAACGAGGTAGCGAACCACGCTCCCGGCGACGAGCCCCGCGACAGCGAGGACCGGCAGAGGGAAGCGTCGAACGAGACGCCAGAGGGAAGTGCCCGTGCCGAACCGATGGGATCGAACGGCCGGCCCCCCCGGAGGACCCACTGGCACGTCGGGGAAGCGAGTTCGCTCCGGGCGCCGCGGCGGTGGCATTATGGGAACGGCCATCCACGGTACGCTATCGTGCCCACTCTGACCTCCCTTACGCGGGAATCGGGGCCCCGCCGGTGGTCGGAGCCGTCGGGGCCTTTGGGGATGCCGTAGCGGCGAGAAGGATCTCTCGGCTGCTCTGATGGGTGCTCTCCAACGCCTCGGGGGCCAGTGGACCCTTGAGCCCGGTCACGCGAGCACGGATCGACTGGGGAAGAACGAGGAGCCCTCGCGTCCTGGCCAACTCCTGGATCCGTCCCGCCGCTCCGGGGACGAGCCAATTGACGTTCGCCCACTCCGATTCCGGCGCGTCCCCGGTGGGCCCGAACGTGTCGAACGCGACGACCGGATGCTCGGCCCAGTAGGGTCGGTCGAGGCGCTTGACGAACGCGGATACCCGGTGGGTCATCCTTCCGAAACGGGTCGGTCCGCCGACGAACAGAAGTTGCGCGTCGACGGAGTTGGGCCGCGCGTTGCGCAACGGGATCATCTCGACCGAATGCCCGAGGGCCCTCGCCTCCTTCGCGATCCCTTCGGCGACCCGGGCCGTGTTGCCGTGGATGCTGTCGAAGGCGACGGCGACCTTCATCGGAACTGATCAACTCCCGAGCGGAGTCGCGAACGGTTTCTTCCGGCTACGGACCCAGCTTCGAGCCGCAGCTCGGACAGAAGGAGAACTGGCCGACGGCGTAGAGCCGGCCGCACCCCTTGCAGACGAGGGGGGCGACGTTGGGCATCGCCGGGCCGATGGCGGCGTAGGCCGGAGCGTACGCGGTCGAGTACCCCGGGCCGTACCACGGTGCGTACCCCTGCTGCTCGCGCATCGCGTCCCCGAGCTTGACGTAGCCGATGAGATAGAAGATCCCTGGGAGGACGCCGGCGAACAGCGAGAGGACGCCGATCACGAGCGTCGGGCCTTGGGCACCCTGGTAGTCTCCCTGCTGGATCTTGAGGTAGGAGAGAGTGTAAGCGAGATAGAGGAAGAGGAGCACCACGGCCGCGAGGGCCACGGCACCGGTCACGGCGATCCAGGCGAACGGGTACGGGTTGAGCACCGACCAGCCGAAGAACCAGGAGACGCCGACGAACAGGACCACGCCCCCGATCACCTGGAGCAGCAGGGCGACGAGCACCAGGGTCTCCGCGGTGCTGGCGGAGGGCGGGCGGGCTCGGTGCAGGGGGAAGGAGACGCCGGGCGACGGGTACGCGACGGACATAATGGCGGGAAGGGCAAGGGAGGTTTTTCGGCTTTCGTCGACCCGGCTTTACGGCGTGCCTGCGGCCCTCGGACGACCCGAGCTGCCGATAACCTCAGGTTCGTCGGGGAGGGGGACCGTGGAGAGCCACGAGCGATAGCGCGGGTCCCGGCCCCTCAGGGCGTCCTCGTAGAGCTTCTGCAGGCGCCGCGTGATCGGGAACTGGCCGTCGCCGATGGGGCGGCCGTCGACCTCGCGGATCGGTGTGATCCCGGCGGCCGTCCCGCAGAAGAACAGCTCGTCCGCGGTGAACAGCTCCTCGCGGGTGAAGTCGGTCCTGAGGAACTCCATCTTCTCGCCCGCGAGGAGCCGGATCACGCTGTCCCTCGTGACGCCCCGGAGGATCCCCGAGCTCGCGGGCGGCGTGCTGACGACTCCGTTCTTGATCCGGAAGATGTTCTCGCCCGGCCCTTCGGCGACCATACCGCTCGAGTTCAGCAGGATCGCCTCCTCGTATCCAGCAGCGGTCGCCTCCATCTTGGCGAGCGCGCTGTTCGCGTAGTTCGCCGCGCACTTCGCCTGCGGCGGAAGTGACCGGGAGTCGATCCGGGTCCATGAGGAGACGGTCGCCCGGATCCCCGAGGCGACCCCTTTCTCCCCCAGGTACGCGCCCCACGGCCACATCCCGATCGCGACACTGATCGGGCAACGCGTCGGGTCGAGCCCCATCTCCCCGTATCCCGAGAACGCGATGGGGCGGATGTACGCCTCCGGCGTCCGGTTTGCCGCCACGAGCTCGACGATCGCCTCGTGCAGTTGCGCCTTCGTGAACGGCAGGATCATCCGGTAGGTCTTCGCGCTGTTGAGGAATCTATCGAGGTGCTCGTCGAGCCGGAAGACCGCGGAGCCTGCCTCCACACGATGGCAGCGGATCCCCTCGAAGATGGCGTAGCCGTAGTGGAGGCCGTGGGTCAGCACGTGCACCCGCGCCGCGTCCCAATCGACCAGCTTCCCATCGAGCCAGATCTTCCGGAGCGCGGTGAGTCCGACCATCGGGACCCCCATCGAAATCCGGAGGAATAAGCGGAGCGGGCCGGGCCGCCGTGAAGCTCCCTCCACGTTACGTCGTGTCAGACGGACGACGGGCGGGGAGCGGGTCCACTGCCCTTGACGGGCGGCCTAAATCGCGCCGAGCCGTTGGTGGAACCGCTGCGAGGCGAGAGGAGAACATGCACGCTAAGAACACGGTACTGTGCGCCTGGAACGGAGTCGACGAGCAGAGCGACCGGGCGGTCAGTTGCGACCGGCCGGCGGTCGGTTACATCCGGACCCATCTCGGGGGCCGGGTCTACACCTGCGAGGAGCATATCGGCCACGCGAAGCGCGACGCCGGTTCCGGCGACTTCGTGAGGGGGCTGATGGCGGACGACCTGAACTCGCCGGCGACGGCGCACGCCGTCTCGCGGCAGTACCGGCACCAGGAGAGCGTGGTCGGCTCGATGGCGTGAGCGAGCCGGGAGCGTAGCCGACCCGCGCCCCTTCGACAGCGGCTACGCTCCCGGGCACGCGCGGAGCTCGGCATCCGGACGTCGACCCGATTCGATCTCGGGAATCGCGCGCTCGCGGAGGGGTAGATGTTGGAAGGGACCCGAGCGCCTCGGGGTTTCTCCTCGTACCGCCTCGTCGTTCTTGGCGTCGTCTGGGGCGTGACCTTTCCGGTGGGGCGCCTGGGCGTCAGCGCCGGAGCGAACCCGTTCCTTCTGGTCGTGGTCGATCTCCTGCTCGCGGTCGCCTTGAGCGCCCTCTTCGCCGGGGCCTTTCGCACGAGATTCCCCTCGTTGAGGGGCGCGCTCGAGTCGGCGGGCGCCGGAGCGCTGTTGATCGGCGGGATCAACCTTCCGCTCTTCTGGGGTCTGCAGTACGCGACTGGCAGCGTGGCCTCCATACTCTACGCCGCCTCCCCTCTCCTCAGCCTCGTCATCCTCCTCTTGCTCGGCTCCCAGCGGGGTAACCTGCGTCTCGAAACTGCGGCGCTCGCGCTCGGAGTCGCCGGGGTGGCCGCGGTCGCCCTCGCCTCGGGAGGGGCGGTCGTCGGGAACCCGATCGGGCTCGCCGCATTCGGTCTCGGAGCGCTTTGCCAGGGCACGGGGGCCGTGCTGCTCGGTCGCCTGCGCCCATCGGGCGAGAACTTGTGGGGCCAGACGTTCCAGTTCGCCGGAGCGGCGGGGGCGTCGGTCGTCGTGCTGGCCGTCTGGGCGCAGCCGCTCGCCCTGCCGATGACGGCGCCGGTGGTCGGTTCGATCCTCTACGTCGGAGCCGCCTCGATGGCGCTCGGCTACATCCTCTTCTTCGGGCTGCTCCGCGACGATGGGGCGGTCCGGGCGAACCAGGTCACGCTCGTCAATCCTGTCGTCGCACTGCTCTTCGGTGTGCTCGTGGTCTCCGAGCCGTTCCGCCTCCCCGAGATCGCAGGACTCTTGCTGATCCTGCTCGCGCTCGTCCTCCTGCAGCTGCACCATGAGCAGACGATGATCCGGGCCCGACAGCCCATCGAGAGGAGCCGGGGGCACTCCCCGCGCCCACATCTCATCGCCCGGCCCTGACGGGTGCGGGCGCCTCCCACCTCCGGGGAGCGTCAACTCCGTTGGACTCGCGGCTCATTAGGTCCCCCGCCGGTTCCATCCCCAAGGTAACATGATCGAGATCCGGTTCCACGGGCGGGGCGGGCAGGGAGCGGTGGTCGCCTCGGAGCTGCTCGCCCAGGCCGCGTTCCTCGATGGCCGGGAGCCCCAGAGCTTCCCGTTCTTCGGGGTCGAGCGCCGGGGAGCCCCCGTGACGGCGTTCGCCCGGATCGACGACCGGCCGATCGGGATCCGGACCTCGATACTCACCCCGGACATCGTGGTCGTGCTGGACGCTGGGCTCCTTACCGCCACCAGGGTGACCGAGGGGCTGAAGGATGGTGGCCTTCTCCTCGCCAACTCCCCGAACGGTCCGGAGCGCCTCTCGGCGCCATCCTCAGTTCGCCGTGCCTCGGTCGATGCGAGCGGGATCGCGCGGGCCCACCGGCTCGGCTCGGCGACGATGCCGATCGTCAACACCACGATGCTCGGCGCGCTCGCTGCCGTGAGCGGTGTGGTCTCCCCGGAGGCCCTCGAGCGCGCCATCGGCCGCTACGTTCCCGCCTTTCCCGAGGCGAACCAGGCCGCCGCGGCAGTGGGTTTCCGCAGCGTCCGAATCCTGCCGGGGATAGAGGCACCCCCCCTGCCCCGGGCGGCCGTGGCGAGCGGGTCGGTCCTCGAGTTTCCGGAGGGCCCCGTCGCGAGCGTTCCGAGCTCGGCGATCCACACCGCCGCCTGGCGGACGCTCACGCCGAGGATCGCTCGGGAGCGCTGCACCCGGTGCAACTTCTGCTGGAAGTTCTGCCCGGACGTTGCCATCGAGCTCGGCGCCGACGGCTTTCCGTCGGTCCGCCTCGACTACTGCA
>JAKIWY010000044.1 GCA_022749835.1 Thermoplasmata archaeon
AGGTCGTCCCGGTAGGCACCATAGTCGTCGTCGGTCAGCGGGGTCTCGAGGTACCCCGGGGCTTCCTTCCAGCGACGGTCGTTCAGCAACCAGCCGAAGCCGTCCAATCCGAGCTTTCCCTTGCCGATATTCTCGTGTCGGTCGAGGTGAGAACCGAGCTCCGCCTTCGCGTCGTTCAGGTGGAAGGCGAAGACGTTCGGTGTACCGACGATCGACGACAGCCGGTCGACCATCGTCCCGTAGTCGGCTTCGGTCCTGAAGTCGATGCCCGAGGCGAACAGGTGGCAGGTGTCGATCGCCACACCGATCCGACTGCGGTCCGTGACCCCGTCCAGGGCGCCCGCGACCTCCTCAAAGGTGGAGCACATCGCCGTCCCCTGACCCGCGGCGTTCTCGATAAGCGCCCGAACCCGGAAACCCGCCGTCTTCTCAAAGGCGCCGTTCAGGCTCTCGACGAGCGTCTTGAGACCGGCCTCGGGGCCGCTTCCCAGGTGGGCTCCAGGGTGGAAGATCAGGTAGTCCACCCCGAGCTTCTCCGCCCGCTCGAGCTCGTCAAGGAAAGTGACGCGGGACTGGCGGAGCATCGGCGGTTTCGGGCTGGCGAGGTTGATCAGGTAGCCGTGGTGGATCGCGTTGGGTCCGATTCCCTCCCTCGTTACGGCGGCCCGGAAGCCGGCCGCCGCCTCGTCAGCGACCGGCGGGCCCTTCCACATCTGGGGGCTCTTCGAGAATATCTGCATCGACGCGCAGCCGATCTCTTTGGCCGTTGCGACCGCTTCGGGGAGCCCGTCCGCAATCCCGATGTGGGCGCCGAGTCGCATCGAGCTTCCTACCCGGAGGGCGGATTTAACGGGGCGTCATCGGCACCCGTGCGACGACGCGGATCCGATCGCGCTTACGCCCGACGAAAGAACGGAGGCTGACAGCTTTCCGCGGTTCCCGTAGGCTCGCGCACTTCAGTACCGCGCGGAACGCCAGTGGGCTTAACTTCCGGGTTCGGAATGAGACCGGGTGTTTCCCCACCGCTTTGGCCGTCAGCCGACCCGGCCATCCGGGTGCCCTATTTAACCGTGTGTCAAGCTTCCTGCACCTCCGCGACCCCGCGGGCTCCGAAGAAGAATCGACGGCCGAGAACGGCCGCCATTTCGGACCCGCCGGCGTGGACCTAGCGATCCTCCGCGCCTCGAAATGAGCGCGAAGCACGGGAGGCTCAGGATGTCGGCAGAAAGCGCGCTGGTCACGCGGCCGGCGATACCGACCTCGGCAAGACGACCGCGAGATCCGTCGAATCTCGAACGCTCGACATGAGCGAGATTCGACACCCGCTAATAGCAGAAACCCGTGCCCGTGCCGGCGGTATCATTGTCGATCTATCGTAGCCCGCTAGGCTTGTTCGCCGTCGTCGCTGCCGTCTGTATTGCGGTAGTCCTCTCCGGGGCCGTAGGAGTCTCTGGAGCGGTAAACGGCCATTCCGGCTCCGTCCAGGGGAAGGTCCGGCCGGCGGGTGCGATCTCGACCTGTCCGACCGGGGCCGCGTTCTCGAGCGCGGTGGCTGCGGGGGGGGTCTTCACGTTCGCCATATCTTGCTCGATCTTGATCAACGCCACGATCTACCTCGTGGGGGTGACGACGGTGCTCAATGTGAGCTCGGGCGCCTATCACGAAACCCTGATCGGAAACTACACCCAGATCTTCGAGGTCTTGGGGGGTTCGCTCACGATCGCCAACTTCTCCCTGGTGGACGGGGCGGTCGTCGGTTACAGCGGGGCCACCGGGGCCGGCGGGGGGACGGGTGCCTGGGGCTTCGGCGGAGCCAACGGCAACAGCAGCAACAACCTCGGCCAATCCGGCACATCCGCGGGCAACGGATTGAACGGGCAGCCGGGGTACCCGTCGTATCCGGGCCAGGACGGGGTATCGGCCGGAGGGGGAGCGCTCTACATCAATGCCACGGCGTCCGTCTTCCTTACCGGCGACACGTTCAGTTACGACACGGCGACCGGCGGCAACGGCGGTGCCGGGGGAGCCGGAGGAGCGGGCGGGTCCGGGGGATACGGTGGTATGGGCGGTGCCGGGACCATGGGTACTTCGGGTTACACCGGCGGCGCAGGAGGGAATGGCGGAGACGGCGGCTCGGGGGGCGCTGGCGGAAATGGGGCCAACGGCGCCCAGGGCAGTCCCGGTGGCGACGCCTACGGTGGGGCGATCGATAACGCCGGGTACTTGCAGCTAATCGACGACTCATTCAGTGACAACCATGCTCTCGGTGGCAACGGAGGTTGGGGCGGCACCGGCGGGGCTGGAGGCGGGGGCGGTGGCGGCGGAACGGGCGGGTCCGGCGGGATGGGCGGGTCCGCCAACACGAGCCAGGGAGGCAACGGCGGTGCGACCGGGGCGAACGGGGCGGGTGGCGCCGGGGGCCGGGGGGGCTACGGAGGCTCGGGAGGTCTGGGGGGCGTCGGTTACGGTGGGGCCGTTTACAATTCAGGGACCCTATACGTCAACAACACGCAGTTCAACGGCAACTTCGCCCAGGGAGGGTACGGAGCCCCCGGAGGGCTTGGAGCCAGCGGGGGCGCCGCAGGGTACGGGGCTGGATCTAGCCTGCCCGGATTAGGAGGGTACGGAGGCACCCCGACCACCAACGGTGGGCCGGGCGGCGCGGCCGGAAACTCGTCGATCGCCGCCTCGGGAAGCAAAGGCGGTGCGGGAGGTGCGGCGGGTAAAGGGGGCGCCGGAGGGCAGGGAGGTGCCGGTATCGGCGGCGCTGTTGACTCGAGCGCCTACGCCAGCTTGTTTCTCGTCTCTTTCCTGGCCAACTACGCCATCGGCCAAGGTGGGGGTGGCGGCGGCTACGGCGGATACGGCGGCGGTGGGGGCTTTGGCGGCGGCGGCGATGGCGGAGGCAGCGGCGGGATGGGAGGATCCGGAACGCCGGGCCACGCGAGCTCGGGCGGGGCGGGGGGCCCCGGAGGTTCCCCCACGGTCGGCGGTATCGCGGGTCTTCCCGGCAAGGCCGGGGCCGCCGGTGCGGGAGGCCGCGGAGGTTACGGCGGATGGGCCTTTGGCGGGGCTCTTGCGCTGTTCGGCTACGGCTCATCCGCCTACGTCAACGTCTCGGATTTCAGCAATAATCAAGCGATGGCGGGATACGGTGGCACCGGCGGATACGGTGGTCCTGCGTCGTACGCCGGGTACGGGGGCAACGGCGGTGGAGGTGGGTACGGGGGCAGCGGAGGTTCCGGAGGCGCCAGCTCTCCGGGCCCGTCAGAGAACGGAGGTCCGGCGACCGCCGGACTCTCCGGCCAGCCGGGAAAGGCCGGGAGCCCTGCCGTGCCGGGAGGCGTCGGAGGGATCGGTGGGAACGGAGGATCCGCTCTGGGCGGAGCGCTCTATTCGATCACCAGCCTAGACATCGTCGCCACGAACTTCTCCTACAATTCAGGCACCGCCGGCGTCGGGGGGGCTGGCGGCTCGGGCGGAACCGGTTGCTATGGCGGATACGGCGGCGCCGGTGGTTACGGGGGCAACGGCGGCGCGGGGGGTAGCGGAAACGCTCTGGGAAGCGGGACCAAGGGCCAACCCGGAGGCAAGGGCGGTCCAGGGGCGATCGGCGTTACGGGAGGAACGGGCGGATTCGGCGGGCGAGGCGGTGACGGAGGCGTCTCCGAGGGTGGCGCGCTCTACGCGGGCGGTTCTTGGAGCATCTCTACGGCCACCTTCTCTAGCGACTCAGCGACCGGCGGCGCGGGTGCCGCGGGCGGTGGAGGCGGGGGTGGCGGCGCCGGCGGTTACGGTGGCTACGGCGGCTACGGGGGCGTCGGCGGTTTGGGGGGAGGTGGCGGGGTTCCCAAGGCGGGAGGCCACGGAGGCAACGGAGGGCCTGGCGGAAACGGTTCCAACGGCGGAACCGGGGGAGCCTCCGGCCACGCGGGCAACGGCGGCAGCGCCTCCGGCGGTGCGATCTACGCCGCGAGCACTTCCTACTCGGAGACCGGGGTAACCTACTCGAGCAACTCGGTCACCGGCGGCGTGGCCGGGAAGAACAACTGCAACCAGGGGCTCGGGTGTCCGGGAGCGGGCGGGTACTGGGGTGCGGGGGGTCCCGGAGGGCAAGGCGCTCTCGGCGGTTACAACTACAAGGGAACGATTCGGGCCCCCTCGGGCACGAACGGCGCGAGTGGAACCAACGGGATCTCGGGGGGGACCGGGCTGACCGGGGCGAACGGGAAGGCCGGAAAGGCCACCTTCCCCAATCAAGGGTAGCGGGAGCGGACGTCCCGAGCGCCGCGCCGATTCGAGGTCATCCGGATGGATTCTGGCCGCGGGACCGGGGGTCTTCGTACGGGCCGGGAAGGGTCGCGACCCTACCGAGGCGATAGTCCCTAAGGCCGCCTCGCGGCGAGGGCCGGGCTCCGGGAGATCGACCCTCCGGGACGCGGGGGACGCCCCCGAGCGGTTCGTGATACGTTCCTGAGGGCGACCTACGCTTGCGGGGGCAACGCGCCCAACGGTCGTTTCCATTCTCCCCGGTCCAGCGAAGGAGGACCGGTCCGCGGTCTCCGGCCGCGCTTCCCCGATCGGGGTCCTATCGGGAGCGCGGCCGTCCCTTCGCGGCGGGGGCCTTGCCGCGGTGCCCCTGCCAGGTCCCGTCGCCTTCCGACCAGATGTACCAGGTCCCCTGGGCCTGCCCGAGGGTGACCCCCTCTGCGTCGGTCAGAAGACCCCGGACGAACGCCAGGTGACGGCCCCGGCGCTGGACCTCCCCCCTCGCGACCAGTTCATGCCCCTCGCGGGCGGGTCGAAGGAACTCGACGTAGAGACTGGTGGTCGCCGTCACCTCGCCCTTGGCGAGGAGGCTCACGACGGCGGCCCCCATCGCCGTGTCGAGGATCGTGGCGTAGACCCCGCCGTGGACGACTCCGTTGATGTTCAAGTGCTTCTTCTCGACGACGCCCCGCACCGTGCCGACCCCCTCGCCCGTCGCCAGCGGGTCGAGCTCGAATCCGACCTCCCGGTGAAAGCCGCCCATCCGGGCGACGACCTTCCAGTTGCGCGGAGGGCGCACCGGTCGGGGTTCGGAGGGGGCCTGTTTCTTTGCCAAGGACCGTTCGAGGAGCCGGCGGGGATAAGTAATCTCCTTCAAAGCCCCCCGGTGCGCCCGTGGGAGAGAGAGAGCCGGCCCGCCGGGCGTCCTACGAGGCGTCGCCCAACATCGCCCTTGTGAAGTACTGGGGGGTGCGGGACACCGCTCTCGGCCTCCCGTACAACAGCTCATTCTCTGTGACCCTGGACCGCCTGAAGACGCGCACCACGGTCACCTTCGAGCCCGACCGGACCGAAGACGAGCTCCTCTTGAACGGAGAGGTCGGCGCCCCCGCGGCGACCGCGGCGGTCGGCCGGTTCCTCGACCGGGTCCGGGCGATGGCGTCCCTACCGTGGCGGGCGACCGTCCGCTCGACGAACAACTTCCAGACGGCGAGCGGCCTTGCGAGCAGCGCGAGCGGTTTTGCCGCGCTCGCGGGCGCCGCGGCGGCCGCCTCGGGCCTCGACCTCCCCCCCTCCGAGATCTCCCGGCTCGCCCGTTTCGGCTCGGGGAGCGCCTGTCGCTCGACGTACGGCGGCTTCGTCCGATGGCACGCCGGCTCCCTCCCGGACGGAAGCGACTGTCGCGCGGAGCCGGTCCTACCGGCCGAGCACTGGCCCGAGCTCGTCGACCTGGTCGCCCTCGTCGCGAACGCTCCGACCAAGGGGGTGCGGTCGGCGCTCGCGATGCAAACGACGGTCGAGACGTCCCCCCAGTACACCCGGCGACTCGAGGAGGTGCCCGCCCGGCTCGAAGCGATCGAGGCGGCGATACGCAGGCGCTCGGCGGAGGAGCTCTTCCCGCTCGTCATCGAGGAGTGCGACAGCTTTCGCAACGTCTGCGAGAGCACGGAGCCCTCCCTCGACTACCTGACCGCTACTTCCCGCCGCATCCTGGGCGCGGTCCGAGAGCTCAACCGGACCTCCGGCCGGCCGATGGCGGGCTACACGCACGACGCGGGCGCCCACGTGCACGTCTTCACCCTCGAGGAGGACCTGCCGAAACTGCGCGCCTCCCTGCGAAAGGTCGAGGGGATCTCCCGCTTCCTCGCGCTCAAGCCGGGCCCGGGAGGGCGCCTCGTCTCGGGCCCGCCGACCGGTCAGCGCTTGGTGGCGCGGCGCCGCGGCACGGCCCGGGCCTTGCCGCGACGGGCGCGCGCGGCCCGTGCCGGGCCCGGGAAGTAGACCTCGAGGACGATGCCGTCCGGGTCGACCCAGGTCGCCGAGAAGTAGCCGGCGCGGAACTCCGGGTGCTCCTCGGCTCGGAAGGTCGGGTACACCTCGGAACGCTCGAGGTCGTCCTGGATCTTCTGGACCTCGCCGGCACTCGCGACGGCGAAGGCCAGGTGTTCGGCCACGACCTCCTCCTCCCCGGTGATCGGCTTCCTCCGCACCCTCGGAGGGTCGCCCCGCAGGAGCCAGAGTGTCGTCTCCCCGTTCGTGTAGCCCAGGTACGTCTCGTCCCGGACGAACCGTCGGTAGCCGAGCCGCCCGAGGAAGCGGTCGTGGTAGAACTCGGTGCGACGGATGTCCGTCACCTCGAGGGAAACGTGATGGAGCCGGGCGAGTGGCTTTACCGCCATCGATCGAGGGCCCCCGCGGACGCCGGAACTCCGGTGGTGGTCGCTAGAGGATGTGCCGGTTGGCGAGAGGGTCCGGCAGCTCGAGCCCGATCGACTCCATGAGCGGGGCGACCTCCTTGAGGTAGCGCTCGCGCGCCTCCTCGTTGGTCCAGCGCTTGAGGCCGAGCTCGATGGCGCGCCGGCTCGTCTCCGAGTTGGAGTGGCCGAACATGTCGAGCGCCCTCGGGAACCACTTGTTCACCGCCCGCTGTGCCTCGGCGCGGTCGCCGTAGTACTTCCCCTCGTCCTTGGCGATCCGTTTGAGGACGCTGAAGCCGAAATTGAGGTGCAGCTGCTCCTCCGAAAGCATGAGCGGCATCGCCCGGGCGAGCGGACCGTACGAGCACTCCTGGAAGGCGCGCAGCTGGTAGACCCCGACGCGGTCGACGAAGCAGGTGAACGCACCAACATCACTCCACCGGTCGAACGGGATGTTGAACGCCTCGAGCTTGTGCTCGCCCTCCTTCTTCGTGAGGAGCTCGTCCGTGAACTTCTGACCCTCCTCGCCGAAATCGCGCAGGATCCGGCACGCCTGGAGACCGTGCCGGGCCTCGTCGGCGATGATGCGCGCCTCGATCCATCGGTCCTCGAGCGTCGGGGCGTGGTCGAGCCAAGGCCGGTGCTGCTGGATGGAGCCGAACTCGGTGTCGGCCTGGACGACCATCAGCTTGACGACGAGCTTTCGCATGTCGGGGGGAACCTCTTCGGACGTCTCGTACTTTCGGACGCCGGCGGAGCTCCCCCAGAGGATCTCGCGTACCGGCTCGACCGTCCCGCCTTCCTTGAGCGTCTTCTGGGAGAGCGGGGGGGCCGGTTGGGCGCCCGGGGGCAGTGAGCTGTCGGTCATCGGTCGAACTCTCCCGTGAGCACGCTTCAGCGGCCCTTAAAGCTGGGCTTCCGTTTCTCAACGAAGGCGCTCAGACCTTCCTTGGCGTCCTCGGTGACGAAGAGCCGGTTCTGCAGCTCCCGCTCGAGCGCGAGCCCGGCGGTGAGCGGCATCTCGACGCCCTCCAGAACGGAGCGCTTGATCAGGCTGACCGCCTTGGCCGGCCCGTTGGCGAGCGCGCGGGCGTACGATTCGACGTCCGCGGCGAACGACTCCTTCGGGAAGACGTAGTTCACGAGGCCGATCGTGAGCGCCTCCTCGGGAGTGAGGAGCTTGCCCGTGATCATCATGTCGAGGGCGCGGGAGGTTCCGACGAGCCTCGGCAGGCGCTGCGTGCCGCCGGTACCGGGGAGCACGCCGAGCGTCACCTCGGGAAGCCCGATCTTGCCGGAGTCCTTGGCCATCATGCGCAGGTCGCAGGAGAGGGCGATCTCGAGCCCCCCGCCGACGCAGTGGCCGTTGATCGCGGCGATGACGACCTTCGGGGTCTTGGCGAACTTGTCGAGCGTCTCCTGGCAGTGGAGACAGAACATCGCCTTGAAGTCCGGCTGGCTCTTCTTGAGCATCTCGATGTCGGCGCCGGCGCTGAAGAAGCCGGGAAGGCCGCTCTCGAGGACGATGACGCGCGCCTCGTCGTTGAACCTGAGCTCCTCCAAGGCGGCGTCGATCTCGGTCATCATCTCGAGGTCGTAGGTGTTCGCCTTTCCCTTGGCGACCGCGATATGCCCGATGTGGTCGCTGACGCGCGTCTTGACGTGCTTGCCTTCCATGCGAGGTATCCCCTTCGGCGAGGGGCGGCGAGCCGGGCGAGCGCGATAAAGCTACCGGGTGGTCGTGCTGAGGGGAGACTTCGGCCCCTTGTGCACCGCCCCGACGATCTCCTGGACCGTGCCGTCCGGCAGGCCCACGAACACCCGGCGGGCCATGCCGGCGAAGATCCCCGTCTCGATCACGCCCGGGAGCGATCGCAGCTGCGCGTCGAGCCCGGCGGGGTCCGTCACCGTGTCGGGCGGCGAGAGGTCGAGGATCTCGTTGCCGTTGTCGGTGAGCCGGGGCGCCCCGCGCTCCCCGTCCATCCGAAGGGCCGAGGCGAACCGTCGGTCCCTAAGCATCCGGGCGAGCACCGGGCGGGCATACGGGACGACCTCGATGGGGATCGCACTGCGGGTCGCCAGGTGAGGAACGAGCTTGGTGTGGTCGACGATGACCGTGAGCTCCCCGGAGAGGCGGGCCAGGAACTTCTCGCGGAACAACGCCGCGCCGCCCCCCTTGGTGAGGTCGAGCGCCGGGGTCACCTCGTCCGCCCCATCGATCATCAGGTCGAAGTGGTCGTGTTCGGCGAGGGGCCGGACGGCCAGCCCGAGCTCCTTGGCGTACCGCTCGGTAGCCTGCGAGCTGGCGACCGCGTCGATGTTGCGTCCGCCGGGAAACTTCTCGGCGATCAGGCGGACCGCGAAGCCGGCCGTTGAGCCGGTGCCGAGCGCGAGGGACATCCCCGGCTGGACTCGGGCGACGGCCGCCTCGGCCGCCAGGAGCTTCTCCTTGTCGAGGTCGCTCGCCATCCCCGAGAAGAACGGGGTCTATCGCCCTCTTTATCCTTCCGGCCGAAGCGGCCCCGCCGCGCCGGCGAGCACGACGAAAGGACCAAAGACCCCCCGAGGCTCGGGGGACCGATGCCACCCTCTTCCCGGGGCCCCCGGGCTCACGTGGTCCTCTCCGTCGGCGGCTCGGTGTTCGCCACCGGCGAGGGCGACGCGGCGTTCATCGACAAACTCTCGATCCTACTCCGCCGGCTCAGCCGGGAGATCCCGCTGGTCGTCACCGTCGGGGGTGGACCCACCGCGCGCGAGTACATCCACCTCGGCCGTGCGCTCGGACTCACCGAGGTCGAGCTCGACGAGATCGGCATCGACGTGACGC
>JAKIWY010000045.1 GCA_022749835.1 Thermoplasmata archaeon
CCACGTCGACATCGCCACCTTCGTCCCCGCGAGTTCCTTCGGCTCGGCCGTCGTCTCGACGTTCCAGGCCCAGGTCCTCGGCGGCGGCTACACCGGCATCTTTGGGCTGGACGACAACTTCCTTCACTCCCCCTCGATCGCCGCGCTCTACGGCGCCCTCGTGGGAAGTGGCCTCGATTGGTCGCCGGATACCCACCACGTCATCGTGTACATGGGATCGAGCGCGCCGCGCGACCCCTCCTACGCGGAGAACTACTACGTGAGCGGCTTCGACCCGTGCTGCGGCGGCAACCAGGCGGACGGCTGGACGTGCGAGCCGTCGATGTCCTTCGGCGTCGCCGTCATGCCGAACTGCGAAGGGTGGGTCCGCTCGCAGGACGGCAACTCTACCCACTCGATCGCCGGCCTCGCCCACACGGCACAACAGTGCGTCGAATCGATCGGGCACGTCTGCACCATCGACACCATCGACCTGTGGGACACGCCGACCGACCCGTACTCCCCCGGCTGGCCGAAGACGAACCCGTGGCCGCACAACGGCATCCAGATCGGCCCCGGAGCGCCGCTGGTCATCCAGGATTCCGAGCATATCCTCGAAGCGGGCTGCGACCTCGCGGCCGCTACCGGAGGGACATGGGATGGACCGTCGTACTGGACGTGCGCCAACGGCGTCCAGGGCTCCCTGCAGTACGTCGCCCACGGCTCGCTCGGAACCCCAAACGGCTACAATCCGACCCTGATGAACGCCTTCCGACTGGTCGGCTTCGGGCCGATCGAGCAGACGCTCGTCGCGAACGGGACGAAGCTTCCGATGTTCACCTACGTCCCGATCGGGCATATCCAGGTCTCGTCGAACCCGGCGTGGTCGACCGCCTGCGTGACACCGACCGGCTTCCAGGCCCACTGCCAGAAGATCCCGACGATCTACCGCACGAACGGCGTCCTGCAGTACGGGTGGAACTGGTCGACGGTCCCCGCCGAGAACTCGATGTACCTCGGCGACAGCTGGACGGTCTCCTTCAACGTGATCTCCGCGGGAGGTCCGAACCAGCTGGTCCCGGTGGACGCCTGCACGACCCTTGACTGTAAAGCGCGAAATAGTGGATCGCTCAACGGCATCTTTTCGTGGGCGAACTACGCCCCGATCGCGAACGGGACGCCAATCACCCAATCGTTCCCCCTCGCCACGGTCACCGTCCAGGGCCCGGTCGGGCCGAACTTCGCTCCCCCGACGCCGCCGCCGCCGCCGATCGCGCCGCCCGGCCTTCCGATCCTCACCGCACCCGCGCTCCCGATCGTCCAACCGGTCGGGACGCTCAACACGATCGGCGTCTCGAACCTCTCCGTCCAGGCGGTCTCCGCCGGATTCCTCGGCGCCGGATTCACCCGAGTCGGGATGAAGAATCGTCCGGTCGCCCTGAGGGTCGCGGCCAAGAGCGCCAACTTCCAGTCGAAGTTCGACAAGGCGTCGGCCCAGGGTTCTTCCACGAGCCTCGGCCACTTCGAGTAAAGCCCCGCCCGGGGCACCGGGTCCCCCCTCAGTCGTCGGTGAGTCGCCTCTGGACGCCCCGCGCGCTCTTCGGCGCGGCGACCGGCGAAGGGGCCGTCGGAGGGGAGGGGAACTCCTCGAACCGCTCCGCTCGCGCCGGCCCGGGCTCTTCGGCCGGAGGGACGTCGGACGGCGTGCCCCCCAGGAACGCGACCTCCTCCGCCGTCAGTTCGAGCTCGCGCGCGATCGCACGTCGATCGCGCTCGGCGGCGGCCGAGCGAGAGCGGGCGCTTCCATGTCGGAACAGACCCTCGAGCACGGGTAGGGTGGTGTCGACCGCCTTGCGGCGGGAGAGGTGGAGATGCGAGCCGACCTTCTTGAGGAGCTCCTGGCGGGCCGCCCGCAGATGGCGCGTCTGGCCCATCGCGCTGAGGTACTGCGGGAAGGAGAGGTTCGCGCTCGCGTCCGCGTGACCCTCGAGGGCCAGGCCGACGCCGCCACTCATCAGCTCGGAAGCGAACGGCCAGAGTCCCCAAACGCGGTATCGACGGGCCCTCGATAGGTGCCGCTCGGCCCGGGCGAGCGTCTCGAGGGCGAGATAGGTACCGAGGCGGTCCTTGGCGACCCGGGGAGCGTTCTCCTCAATCCATGGGAAGAGGTCGTCCGGGCTCGCGTCGAGCCGGTCGCGGATCTCACCGGCCCGGATGAAGCGCGGTTGGGTGAGCGCCTCCCGCGTGAAGGCGTAGAAGTCGGTGGTCTGGTCGCGGCCGAAGAGGACCGACTCGGCTCGGCTCCCCACGGGCAGCGGCGCGAGCGCCTCCAGGTCGTTCACGGCCGCCCTGAGGTCCCCGCGAGCGCGTCGGACGACCGTGTCGAGAGTACCCGGGCCCAGCAAGATCCTCTCGCGAGTGGCGAGCCGCTCCACCAAGGAGCGGACGTCGCTGTCGAAGACCGGGCGGAAGCGGATTCTCAGAAGAGCTCCGCGCATTGAGGAGGCGGCCTTCGCGAGGCTTTGTGGATCGTTGACCGTCAGCACGACGGGTTGTAGCGTCTCCCGAACGAGCCGAGCGATCGCCGGGAGCCCGCCCCGGTCGGTAAGATCCCTCGGCCGGTCGAGCTCCCGCCAGTCGGCGAGGTCCCGCTGCGCCGCCGGGAGTTTGGTCCAGGCGCCCCGGCCGCCGGTGAGCGGCACCGCATCGAACGTTTCGAACCGCTTCGGGGCCCCCGGTTCCCCGAGCCCCCAGGCCCCGTTGAGCTCGGCGACATCGCCGTAGCGACTCCTCAGGAACTCCCGAAGGGCCGGCGGTGACCGTCGGGGCTTCGCCTCCTCGGTGATCCGCCCGGTCAGGCAATCGGCCTCATCGAGCAGGATGAGGGCCCGACCCCCCTCGGAAGGAGAGCGGTAGCCTTCCTCGCCCCCGAGCGTGTGGGCGAGCGCGGCGCGGCCGGCGACCTGCTCGATCGCTTCCTGATTCCGAGCGTCCGAGGCGTTCATCTCGACGACGGTCCAGCCCATCTCATGGGCGAGTGCGAGCGCGGCCGTCGTCTTCCCAGTGCCCGCCGGGCCCTCCAAGAGGGCCGCCCGCTGGGCAGGGGGCCGGTCGGAGGCGGCCCAGGCGCGTCCCCAGGCTCGGAGGGCCTCGATCGCCGGACGGTTTCCCACCATCTCGGAGAGTCGCGCCGGGCGCGCCCGCTCGGTGAGTGGGCGACGCTCCGGGGACGTCGATGCGGTCCGGGGCACGACAGCGCGAAGGCGCACGCGACTTAACTCCTGTTCGATGCGGTTCGGGACCGGCCAGTGTCGCTGGCCGCGACGTCGGCAGCCTCGCGACCCCATCCGCAGCGGACCAGCGAGCCGGAGCCGGACCTTCCGGCTCGCGCGGAGGGCGAAGCCGCTTTGGCCCGCGGGTGGGTTGATGGTCCATGGAGGCCCGCACGATCACGGGAGTCTCCCAACCTCTCTCCGTCATCGGGTACCGCTGGAGCTCCCCGATGTCGGCGGCCCCGGGCGCCCTGCGCGATCGACAGGCGACGCTGACCCGAGCCTACGTCGCCGGGGTTCGGTTCTTCGAGACCGCCAGCGCCCCGAACGGACCGGCCGCCGAGCGCGAGCTTGCGAGTGCTCTCGGGGAGCGCCTTGGCTCCGTGGTCATCGCCACCGGAGTTCCGGCCGAGGCCCTCGAGGGGGCGCACCCGGGCGAGGACTCCGTCGCCGGTCCGAAGATGCGGGAGTCGGTCACCGAGAGCAAGAAGCGTCTCGGCGTCGCGGCCGTGGATATCCTCCTCCTTACGGCGCCGGAGGGGTTCGTCTGGCAGGACCCGGGGGTCCGACGCACGATCGCGGAACTGCTCCGCTCGAAGGAGATCGGGTGTTTTGGAGCGATCTGGCCGGCCCGCGACCCCTCCCCGAAGGCGGTCGACGCGGCGATCTCCTCCGGAGCGGCGTTGATCGGTGCCCCGATGGGCCTCCTGGACAACGGAACGATCGACCGGCTCGCTCGGCAGGCCGACGGCACTCCCGCCCGACTGCTCGCCTACGACCCGTTCGCGGGGGGTCGCCTGGACGGTTCTCTGTTCCACGATTCCCCTCTCCAACGCGGGGGACCCCCCGGACCCCAGGACCTGGCCGACCTCTCCGAGCGGTTCAAACCGGTGCTCCAACTAGGCTTCCTCACCGACGGGAAGCGGCGCTCCCTCTCCCAGGCCGCGCTGCAATTCACTCTCAGCCGTCCGATGGTCGCCAGCGCCCTCATCGAGGGCCGGCACCCCAAGACCCTCGAGGAAGCCGGGGCTCTCGAGCGAATCCCCGGCCTGACAGTTGAAGAGCTTTGCCGCTGTGACGAACTTCGCCGACTTCGGCTCGGGGCCGAGGAGAGCGACACCGCCGTCCGCGGTCCCTCGCTCCGCTGAATCCGCGCCCGGGCACGGCCCGGCACTCCCGGGCGAAGCACACGGGAGCGATGGACTCCGCGGTGTTCGCGATCTCAATCGAGGTCGAAATAGATCTTGACCGTGGTGTGGAACTCGTGGACCTTCTGGTCCTTGACCGAGCCTTCCATCTCCGTAACTCGGAACCATCGGATGTTCCGCACGGTCTTGGCGGCCGTCGCGACCGCGTTCTCTGCCGCCTTCGCAAAGCTCTCCTTGGACACCCCGACGACCTCGCTGACTTTCTGGACCATGGGTCGGCCTCGCAGTGGGTAGCGGAACCGTTGATTTAGAACCGCGCCCGATGCGAGATCATCCGTAGCGCGCCGGCGGCCGCGGGACCCCCACGTCGATGAAGCTCTCCGTGGGCCGCAGAGTGCCCGAGCGGCCGGATCTTCCGAGCCATTGCGTGGAACGGCGTGGAGGTTGAATCGTGCCGACCTCCGAGGTCCATTGAGACTTCGCAGCAAGCGGTTAAGAGGCGTCCGGTTGGGGGTCGCAGGGGGAATGAGCGATTTGGCAGCTCTTCGAGGTGGAATGCGTCACGGGAACGCCCGACGGCTTTCCGCACGGAAACTCCTCCTCCTTGCGTTGACAGCCCTCGCGGTGGCCGGCCCGGTCCTGGCGCCTTCGGGAGGGGCGTCGGGCCTCTCCGGCCGTTCGATCGCCCTGACGTTCCACCTGTGCCCGACGCTCAACTACTCCCACCTTTCGGCGAGGGATTCGACCACCCCGATCCCGACCTTTTCGATGGCGAGCGGCGACAAGCTCTCCAGTTCCTACCAGGTTAGGATCATCACCACGACGTTGAGCCCGATCAACGTTGCCGTGCACGTTCCGGCACTTCTCACGAAGTTTCCCCAAGCGTACGGGCCGTACCTCCCTCTGCCGCTCCCCGCGCACCTCTTCACGCTCACGACGCTCGGCTGGACCAAGGCGTCGCTGACGACCACCCAATTGACCCTGAACGCCTCGGCAAGCTTCTCTTCGACGCTTCCGGCGGAGATCACCTCGCAGCTGGTCGGGGTCAGCGCGAACGTCTCCTACGGCAACATCACGCTCGCCTTCCGTTGGTTCTGGTCCGCGACCTTCGCCTCCAACGCGACGACGGTGAACGGCCCGTTCAGTAAGATGGGCCGCGGCGGAAGCGACCCGGCGATCTTCGACCCCGCGCCGTACGTCTCGCTCGTCTCCACGAGCAACGCCACCGCAGCGCCGATCGGTACGAACTTCATCGCGAACCTCGCCGGGGCGGTCGTCGACACCCGTTTTATCAGCGAGCTCGAGTACGCTACGAACGGAAAGGTCGTTCAGATCTCGACCCTGGACACCAACCCGAACACGACGGCCCCCGTCGCTCTCGGCGTGCCGATCCTCTCCCGCGGCACCACCCTGGGACCGGCCGGCATGCTCAACCACGTCCGCAACATCTGTGGGATACTCCTCTACAGCATCCCCGTCCAGACGGTCTACGACCACAACGTCAGCGTGCATCTGTTCGCGAGCCCCGCCGCCTGCGGCCCGATCACCTTCAACGGGTCGAGCTACCCGAGCGGGGCCTCGGCGATCATCAACGCCTCCGCCGCCTCGGTACCGATCTCGGTTCCATCGTGCAGCGGGCACGCCTTCCACATCTGGACGTACACCCGGGGGGTCTACCTCGGTGTGACCTACCGAAACGTCACCTCGGCGGTCATCAGCGCCGGCGGCAATCTGACCGCGAAATTCTTCTGAGGGCAGCCTCACCGGCCACCCTGCCCGCTGGCCTCAGGGGGTCGAGATCCGTCGAGCGGGGGTCCTCGGCGATCTCGCGCCTTGAAGCGGAATAAAGAGATTCTGACCGCGAGCCGAGTTCGGTAGCATCCTACGGACCGGCGTGAGAACGGGATTTCCCTTCCCGTGAGGATTTGTTTTAAGCGGGCGGATTCTGCTCGGCCAGCCTCGGTGAGAGGTAGCTTCAAAATGGACCGCTCCAGCCGAAACCGACGGGCCCTCCAGGCGTCGATGACCGCCGCCGGCGGACTGCTGTTCGCCGTCTCGCTCGCGGTGCTGTTGCCGGGAGTCACCCAGTTCCACGCGCCGTCGTTCTCTCCCGGCCCTCCGCCGGGCCTGGCGCCGGCGCTCAAGCCCGGGCACGACCCCATCACCCACTACGTCTTCGTGGACCTCGAGAACCGGGCGTTCGACAGCTACTTCGGCACCTACTGCCCGACGGTCGGCACCTACTGCACGTATACGGCGAACGGGATCCCCGCCGGCACCTGCATCCCGAAGGTCGTCGGCCAGCCCACCATGGGCTGCGTCAAGCTCTACCCGTACCCGTCGGTCAGCTACGTGACCGCCGACCCGGCCCACACCTGGGCGTCGTCCCACACCGCGTACGACAACGGCAGCATGGACGGCTTTTACGCGGCCGAGAATCAGAACCTGCAGGCGTTTGGTTACTACAACCAGAGCACGCTGCCAACCTACTGGGATATCGCCGAAGAGTACGGGCTCGGCGACAACTGGTTTTCGAGCACGCTCAGCTTCTCGCTTCCGAACCACTGGAACGCGATCGCGTCGGCCGCGCCTCCGATCGCCGAGCTCAACGGGCTCGTCGGGACCCCGGGGAAGCTGACCGGCGGCCAGATCAAGTACCTCGGTCAGGCGAACCACACCAAGACGATCGAATCCCAGCTCGTGAACTCGACGGTGAGCTGGAAGTACTATGACTACCCGCTCCCGTCGTACTCCGGAGCCTTCAACACGACGGCCGGAGGCGAATGCCGCGCCGGTGGCGCGGTGGGGAACCACTCGACGAATGGCACGTTCAACTACTGGAACCCGTTCGCCGCCCAGGCGATCAACTACAACAACCCGGCCCTCAACGCCCACTTCGTCAAGGCGACCGACGTCTACAAGGATCTCGCGAACGGGACGCTTCCGAACGTCTCGTGGGTGCTCCCGAACTGCCAGCAGTCCGACCATCCGCCGGAGCCGGTCTCGGGCGGCCAGAGCTGGGTCGCCTCCCTCATCGACGCCCTCGGGCGTTCCCCCGACTGGAACACGACCGCGATGTTCGTGACGTGGGACGAGTACGGCGGCTTCTACGACCATGTCGCCCCGAAGCAGATCAACTCGGTCGGCCTCGGATTCCGCGTTCCGCTCCTCGTGATCAGCCCCTACTCCCGGCCCAACTACATCGACCACCGGCTCGGCTACTTCCAGTCGTTTCTCCACCTGGTCGAGTGGCGCTTCGGGATGAGGAGCTCGATCACCGGCCCGATCCCCCTCGAGTACTTCGACTTCAACGCCTCGCGCCGGACCCCGCTCAACTTCAGCGGCTGGCCGAACGACACCTACCCGATGGTCCAACAGCCCCTTCCCCACCCGGCCCCTCCGACCGGCGTGGGCGCCTCGGCCGGCTCGTCGGCGATCGACGTCTACTGGGAGTCGCCGGTCGGCGGCGCCCCGGTTTCGGCCTACCAGATCGTCGCCGCGCCCAGGTCCGGCGGGTCCCCGACCATGACGTTCATCGCCGACGGGGCGACCAACAATTTCACCATGACCGGCCTTGCGCCGGGCGTCTCCTACCAGGTGACGGTGACCTCGCTCTCGGCAGGCGAACGCTCCGCCGGCGTCCAGCTCGTCGTCGGAACGCGCCTGGTCAACACTGGCCCCACCGGACCGGTGACGCCGTTCCATTCCTCCACCCAGGCGATCGCGACGGTGCGCCGCACCACCGGTGATCTTCGATTCGGGACGGCATCCGCTCACCTCCCGGTCCCCCTCCCGAGCGCGCCTCCCGCGGCACTCGGGCTGTCCACCTCCGTGACCGAGGACCACCCGCTGGTCGATGAGCGCTGAGCCGGAGCACGACCTTACGCGGGAGCTCCCCCTCGGGGCGGGGGGCGTCCTCCCTCCGGAAACCAGTCCGGGAGCTCCCGTTCCTGAACCTGCGGCCACGCCACTCGGGCGTCTTTGGAGGTCGAGGAATCCGAAGTTCCTCGCGGCGCTCACGGTCGGCTGCGTTGCGTCCGTCGTCGCCGCGGTAGCGTTCATTCTCGTGTTCACGGGCGCACCGGCGAGCCCAGCCGATCCGTACCAGCCTCCGGCACCGCCGTACACGCCGCCGCTCACGATCATCTACGCCGGGACGGTCCTGCAGGTCGCCGCGCACACCTACCAGGACATCGCCTTCTCTCTCGACAACGCCTCGATCCTGAACGGGACCGTCCACTCGAGCGTGGCGGTCAGTGCCTACGTGATGGACGCTTCGGAGCTCGCTAACTTGAGCCACGGGGCGCCGGCGGCGAAGGCGGGCTATGCGTGGGAGTCACCGTCGGCCACCCAGACGAGCGTCACGCCGATCTTGAACCCGGGGGACTACTACCTCGTCTTCGAGAACACGGGGAGCCAGACGGCGACCCTCACGGTCACCGCGGACATCGACGCGGCCGACTTCGATTCGAACTGAGTCCCGTCCGGCCGGCGACCGTTGCCCATGCCGTCGGGCCGTGCCCAACGATCGGTGGTTCAGACGTCGCGCGCCTCGGGCCGGCGCGTGGCGATCGGGCTGAGCGGCGCATCGGGCCCAGCGGTGCGGTGGAGGCCGTGCACGAGACCTCCGCCGCCCCCGACCGTCCAGTTCGACGGGAAGCAGAAGAGCCCCGTCATCGGGGGATGGGTGACCCAGCTGTCGTTCTGCCCGAGCTGTCCCAGCCCGAGCAGCCACTCGGTGGTCGTGAGCAGATTGAAGGCGGTATAGTTGTAGTACGAGACGTACCCCGGACAGGCGTACGGGCTCACGGCGGTGAAGTAGACGTGGCCCCCACCCAGGCTCCCGTTCGCACCGAGGGTGCTTCCGAACTGGCCCTCGTCGTAGGTGATGAAGAAGACCGAGGAGTTGAAGAACGAGTCGTTGACGAGCGGAGAGAGCCAGCTCTTGAGCCACGCGTCGCAGATCGAGACCCCGAAACCTTTCTTCCAACAGCTGTGCGTCGCGTTCGGGCCGATGAACGCGTAGTTCGGGAGCACGCCGCTCGAGACCGAGGAGTTCCAGGAGGTGAAGTTGAGGTCGTGGGCGTCACAACGCGTC
>JAKIWY010000046.1 GCA_022749835.1 Thermoplasmata archaeon
ACCCTCGAGCCGTGCTGAAGCGGCGCATCGCCGCCCGGGGTGCCCGATGATGGGCGGTGGGGCCGGTCCCGGACCGGACCTGTCGAATGCCGAGATCGTCGACTACTCGGTGCTCTCGGGCGACGGCAAGTTGCGCCTGAAGCTGGCCGACGGCTCCGTCGTCGAGGTGAAGCTCGAGATCATGAACATCCTTCGCGCCGGGCACGACCCGAACACCGGGCTTCCGGCCTACGTCGTCCAGTCCGCGCCGCTGGTGCGGCTCGTGGAGACGCCGAAGGAGCTTCGGCGCTCCCCGGTCAAGATCGGAAGCGGCAAGGACACGAAGGCACTCCCCGGTTTCGGCTAGCGAGTCCCCCAGCCCGACCAGGACGATGACCGACCTCTCGGAGACTCCTGCCGTCCCCCCGACCGACTACGGTGGCGATGAGCGGTTGGGCCTGTTCATCGCCGGTGGCCTCCTCCTCCTGTTCGGCTTCGGCGTCGCCGTGATCCTCAACCTGTTCCTCCACCTCTCGGCCCCCTCGGGAGGCTCGGTGCTCGGGCCGTGGCGGATCACGAGCACGATGGGCCCCTACGCGTGGGCGATCCTCGCCTTCGGCCTGGTCACAGGGATCGTCGGTGCGGCGCTCATCGCCCTCGGTCGAGAGACGGCGCCCGGAGCCCTCGTGCTCCCCGGGTACCCGTACTGAACCTCGCCCCGCTTCCGAGGCCTAAGTGGCCCTACCGGACGCCCTGTCGAGAGGAAGGTGGCGCCTTCGCCGCGACCGGCCCCTTCTGACGCTTCTGGAGGGTCGCGCACTCCGGGCACATCCTTTCGTCCGCATCGAGACAGTTACGGCAAACGGTCCGGCCGCAGAACGTGCAGCGCAGGTTGGCGGGAGACCCGCAGCGTGCGCAACTACCGACCAGCATTTCGACCCTTCCGAACCGGCTTCGATGCATGGAGCACTCCGCTCACCATAATCCCTTCGACGAACCCGCGGGCGTACCGGGCCTTGGCGACGTAGTCCGCGGCGGCGCGGGCCCTCTCGCTTCCCGAGGGGAAACTGATCGCAAAGCCGGCGGCGCTCAGCATCGGCACATCGTTGTCGCCGTCCCCGGCGACCACGCAGTCGCCCGGGGTCAGGCCGAGCGGGCGGAGCGCGCGGCGAAGCGCCGGAAGCTTGCCGCCCCCGCGGCTCATCAGGTGGACCGCGTAGCCGGTGTCCTCGACGACCACCGGAAAGCCGGTGAGCGCCTTTTCTAGCTCGCTGGCTCGCACTGTCGGGCGGAGCGCGACCTCGCTCTCCCGCCAGCGGTCCGTGAAGAGGGGCTCGACATCGAACCCTTCGCGCTCGAGGTGCCGGTACGCCGCAAGGGCGACCGAGCGGTCGGTGAGGATCTTTACCGTCTCCTTTCCGCCGGCCTTCCGGTAGATCACCCCACCGTTCTCGGCGACGATCGGCCCGGAAAGGCCGAGCGAGCGGTAGAGGGCGAGGGCGATCGGCAGAACGTTGCCGGTCGCGAGGACCACCGGGACCTTCCGGTCGATGAGCGCCCTGATGGTCCGGATCGCCCCGAGGTCGAGGCGGCGCTCACGGTCGGTGAGGGTGCCGTCGATGTCGGTAACGACCGCCGAAGGCCTCGGGGAACGGGTCGCCATCGTATCTTCCGGGTCCGATCAGCGGGGGGAGCTCGCGCTCTTCCGGGCGATCGCCTCGCGAAGCGCCTTGGCGATCTGGCCCCCGTCGATCTGGCCCCGGGCCTCCTTCATGAGGTCACCCATGAGCGGGGAGAACGCCTCCGCACCCCGGTCGCGTACCATCGCGAGATTCCTCTCGACGAGCCGCTCGGCCATGCGGGCGAGCTCCTCGAGGGTGATCCCCTTGAGGCCCGCGCGCCGCGCCGCCTCCTCGACGTTCGGGGCGCCCGCCCGCAACGCCCCGAGCACCGGGCCTATCCCCTCCTTCGCGAAGTCGCCCCGCTCGACCGCTTGGAGCAGTGTGTGGAGAAGCCCGTCGTCGATCGGGGGAGCCTCGGCAACGGCGTCCGTCGGTGGCTCGAGCGAGGGAAGCGTCTGGGTCAACAGGCGCGCGACCGAAGGAGCGTCGTGACCCTTCCCGACGAGATGCTCGAAGCGTTCGAGCTCGTCTAGCTGCTGAAGCTGTCGGACGGACTCCATCGGCAATCCGAAGCTCTTCGCGATCCGGGCCCGTTGCGCCTCGGGCCGTTCCGGCAGCGACTCTCGGATCCTGCGCAGTCGCTCGGCGTCCACCCGGACCGGTGGGACGTCCGTCTCGGGGTACATCCGGTCCCGGCCCGGTAGCGGCCGGGAGTATCGGGTGCGGCCATCGGCAAGCGGGTCGCGGGTCTCGGAAGGTATCCCCTCGAGCGCGCGGGCGGCACGGACCCGGACCGCTTCGATCGCTCGACGGGCGCTCGCCTCATCGCGGGAAGCGACCAGCACGAACCCGTCCATCTCTCGGCAGTCGAGCGCTGTGCGAACCTGGGCGACGGCGCTTTCCTCCACCCCGAGCCCTGGGAGCTCGTCCGAGTGGAGGAGGCCCTTGAGGCCGGCGGCACGTGCTTGGTCGGCGAGCTCGCGCCCGAGCCTTTCCGCAGAATCGCCCGGCGGCTTGAGCAGGCCCGCAAACCCCGGCAGACGAAGCCCGAGGACCCACCCCTTCGAGCGGACGGCGTCCGCCAGCGGTCCTCCGGTCACCCCGGCGAAGAGGGATGTGAGAAGGATCGCCTCCTGAGTCGGGGCGCTGGCTCCGCGGGCGCGAAGCGCATCCCGTATGGAGAGCAGGACCCGCTGGCGTTCTTCCTCCGTGTCGGCGTACTTCTGGATGAGCCTGAGCTCCTGGACTCCCTTGAGCTCCACGCGCGCGCCGCCGGTGGTCGACACATTGAGGTCCTCGCGGATCGTCCCGATCCCACGGCGCACCTTGCGCGTCGCCCTCAGGAGGGTCCCGATCTCCTCGGCGACCTCCCGGGCCTCCGAGCCCGAGGAGATCTCGGGCCCGGTCGCCACCTCGATGAGCGGTATTCCGAGGCGGTCGACGCGGTACCTGAGCTCCCCGTGGGATTCGCCGGTCTTCCGGGCGGCGTCCTCCTCGAGGCAGATGGTAGGGATCGAGTATCTCTTACCCGATAGCGTGAGCTCGCCGTTGACCGCGATGAGCGCCGTACGCTGGAAGCCCGCGGTGTTCGAGCCGTCGACGACGATCTTGCGCATCACTTCTATCTCGTCTAGGGGCCGTGCCTTGAGCATCAGCGCGAGCATGAGCGCGACATCCACCGCGTCCGCATTGATCGGGTGGGGCGGCTCCTCGTCCAGCTCGACAAGGCAGTTCTTCGGTGTCGACTCGTACCGGTAGGTCAGGCCTCGGGAGGCCTGGAAGGCGGCGGCGGGGTCGACGTGGTGGTTCTCCCCCCCGGTGGCACGCAGCCGCCGCGTCAGCTCTGCGTTGACCGTCTCGGAGAGCTCGGAAGGGCACGCGCAGAACAGTTTGCCCGTCGAGAGCTGCTGGTGGACCTCGAGGCCGGCCTTCACGCGCCCGCCCCGGGAGGATGGCGCGGCTCGAACTCCCCGGCACGGTCTTCGAGGAGAAGCCGGCCCACTTCGTGCGCCTGGTCGCTCATCCCGAGGGCCCAGAGGAGCTTCACATACGCCGTTTCGGGAAGGAGGTCGCCGCCGTAAAGGACCCCGGCGCGCAGCAGCTCGCGGCCGGTCGCATAGACGTACGGGTCGACCGACCCTTCGAGACACTGCGTCGTCATCAAGACGACCTTTCCCTCCGCGACCGCACGGCGGATCCAGGGCAGGTGGACGGAGCTGACGTGGCCGAGGCCGGTGCCGGCGAGGATGACGCCCCGCAGTCCTTCCACGAACCGCTCCGCGCGCTCCGGGGTGAGCCCGGGGTGGGACCATAGGAGCGCGCCGCGCGGGTCGAAGCGGCCCTCCACCCTCGGCGAGCTTAGGGAGCGCGGGCGAACCGGCTCGGTCAGGATGATCGCATCGCCCTCCACCCATCCGAGGGCCGGACCGTTGCGGCTTTGGAAGGCATCGCGCCGGCTCGAATGCATCTTGCGCACGCGCGTCGCGCGGTGGATCGCGAACCGGTCGTCGGAGAGGCCCTCATGCATCAGCACGACCACCTCGGAGAGCGCCCCTCGACGGGCGACTCGCACCGCGGCCGTCATGTTTCCGAAGCCGTCGGAGGACGGTCGGTCGGGGGAGCGCTGGGCGCCGACCACGACCACCGGTCCGGGAAGGTCGCGAAGAAGGAAGCTCAGCGCCGCCGCACTGTAGGCGAGGGTGTCGGTCCCGTGGGCGACGACGACGCCGGGGGCTCCCTGATGGAACGCCTCGACCACCCGGCCGGCGAGGACCGACCAGTCGTCGGGCGCGATCTCCTCACTGAGGCGGTCGAACACCGGTACGACGTGGACCGGCCCTCCTTCTTCGAGGTCGGGAAAGAAGGCGAGGATCCCCCGCTCGTCGTGGACCGGACGGACGCCACCGGTCCGGTAGTCGACGCGGGACGCGATCGTCCCACCGGTCGTCAGGAGATGGACGGGGTCGGCCCCTCTTGCGGCCGAGCCGGACGTCTTCGGCTCGCCGTTGGTGTCCGGACCGGGTTCGGCGGCGGGAGGCTCATCGGAAGGGAGCACATGAAGTTGCGCGGAGGGGTCGACTCGCACCCCGATGTTGTAGCCGCTTTCTAGCTTCAACTGGACGATCCGGGCACCCAATAGCTCGTGAGACGGCACGAGGGTCCCTTCCCATTCCTGACCGTCCGCGCCCGTGATCCGGACGCGACGGCCCATCGGGAGCGATCGAAGGAGCTCCCAAGGATCGGGCTCTTTCGTCCCGGACGACAACCGAAATCCTCCCCGACGTCCCGCGGAGCATGGTTCTCTATAAATCAAGGGGCGAGAGCGAGAAGGCGCGACCCCGGCCTTTTATAGACGCTCCCGCTCGGCCGCCGAAATCAACGCAGTCGTTGGGTCAAATGCCCGTGTGGGGTAGCTACGGGGTCCGGGAGCAGTCCCGGTCCCGCTACACTGGATTATCCTAGAGGCCTGCGGAGCCTCAGACCTGGGTTCAAATCCCAGCACGGGCGTCTTCCTCGCGACGTAGGCAACAGACTCTCGGGCCCTCCTACGTGCGAGGGGGAATCCAACGACTGGGCGGAACGTCCCCCTGGCGCCCCGGGCCCTCCACCCTTCGAGGGCTGAGGTCACCTTCTGACGACGTGCGCCTCTCCAAGCCCGAGAGCCATGTGTCCCAGGCCATTTCGGCACGTTGAGCGAACGACGAACTAATCATCAATAGTCAATTCTTACTGCGAAGGAGGCATCAAGGGCCTCGGACACCATCTGCCGCTGGGACGGAACCCCGCCTCCCTCCCCGATACAAACGGGTCGCCGTTGCCGACTCCTTGGAAGCTCCTCTCACGAGATAGCCTAGGGTCAACCTCGAATCCCTACAACGTTCGTTGGACGGACGACCCAGGCTCCGAGGAAGACGCTCGGGCACCCGTCCCAGTCAGCCGGGCACGGAGTCGCCGGGCCGCCTCGTCATCGCTGATCCCCTCCGCGGCAAGGATCTTGGCGCGCGAGGAGCCGGACTTCGCCCAACGGACCGACGACCCGGGAAGATTGAGCCAGCCCGCCATCATCTCGGCCACGGCGCGGTTCGCCTTCCCCCCAGTCGGGGGCTCCCGGCAGCAGACGACCCAACGAGATCGCCATGGATCCCATTCAAGGGATTCCACCCGGCTTCCGGGCTTGACCCAAAGGGCGATTCGTGCCACGGAGTGAACCTCAACCCCTGGTGGCTCTTCCGGCCCGGCCCGCGCGAAGGAGGGTGATCAGGTCCTCCGGTCGGCGCGCCGGACCGCGCGTCGGCCGATTCCCCCCCCTCAGCATCCGATCGATCCCGACCCGAGGCGCCTCGCCGTTGGCGACACCCTTAACCGGTGGGTCGCCCATCTTCCAAAGAGGAGAATCGTGGCGGGAGCACGGGTGACCGAGAAGTCGGAACGGCTCTGCCCGCGCTGTGGACATCTGGTCGCCCTCCACCTCCCGGCCGCGCAGGGCGCGCAGGGATATCCCTCTCCCGGACCAACGGGGAGGCTCTCCTGTTCCCAGATGCTCCCGCTCACCCTCGGCGGCGAGCGACCCTGCGACTGCCCATTGGTCGAACCGGCGGCGCCGTCGAAGGCCTAGGCGACGCCCCCGGCCCACCTTCCTCTCGGGAAGGAACGTGGTCCTAGGGGAGTTCACCGGGCAACGTGGCCCGAACGATGTCGTCCCGGGCAAGGATCCCAATGAGCCGGCCGTTCTCAACGACCGGCAGCCGGCGCACCCGTTCCTCCACCATCGTCCGGCTCGCCATCTCCACCGTCGCCTCCGGCCCGATCGAGACCGCGTCCGGCGTCATCGCCGCCCCGACCTGTGTCTTCAACAGCATCGTTCGGCAGCGCGCGAGGAACCCTTCCTGGCGGACGGTGGGTTCGAGCATGATACCCGTAAGGAGCATGCCGAGCGGGGTCGTGCCGGCTTGCGGACTCAGCACCCTTAGCACGTCGGTCTCGCTCACCACCCCGATCAGCCGGTCCTTGCCGACCACCACCGGGATCCCGGTGACGTTGCGGCGCTGCATCATGAGCGCTGCCTTGAGGAGCGGCGTGGAGCGGCTGACGGTGAGGACCTCCCGGGTCATCACGTCCCGAACGCACAGGTTGTAGGCGAGCGGTCTCCTCCCAACCGCCCGCCGTCCCGAATAGAGCCGCGAGGTCGGGAACGCGAGCTCCTCCGTTTCGGTGAGGTTCATGGTCGCCCGGGGTGATTCGTCCACCGTCTTGGATGCCGCCATCGCCGCCGGTGCGCGATCAACGGGAATCAATGCCCCGTCAAGCCGGATGAACGGGACCAACGGCTCGCTGCCGACACCCCAGCTCCGAGCGGGTCGTATTCGGCTGCTCGCTCGCTCCCGGGAGCGGCTCTCGCGGCCGCCGTTAGGCTCCGCTCGTGGCGGACCGAACGGGCGGGTCTAGCTCTCCTTGGGGAGCTCTTCCCCGCCCGAGGACTCCATCGATTCCGACGGTTCGGCTTCCGCCTCCGCTTCGGTCGACTCCCCTCGGTCCATGCCGTAGATCTGCTCCGGGGGCTCGGCCGGGGTCTCCTCCTCGGCGGCCGGCGCGGAGGGGGGCCGGCGGCTCCACAGGAGGACGCCCACGACCGCGGCGATCGCCAGGATCGCGACCCCGATCACCGCGTAGGTGAGCGTCGAGGTTCCGGGGTTGTTGGACTTGTTCCCTGGGCCCGGTCCGGTCGCGTTCACCGTGAGCAGGACCGTCTTCGAGTCGTTGAAGTGGAGCGCGTCGGTCACCGTGGCCGTGACGTTGAACATGCCCGAGGCCTTCGGGACGCACGCCAAGGTAGTGGTGTTGTTCGAAACGCATCCGGTCGGAAGGCCCGTGTACGAGATCGTCCGGCCGCCGCTCCCGCCGTTCGAGCTCACAGAGAAGGTGGCGGTCGCACCCTGGTTGACGGTCGACGGATAGACGGTCAACGTCGAGAGCTTGGGGTCCGGGTTGACGGTGATGAACGTCGAGCCCGAAGCGGTCTTCCCGACGCTGTCTTTCAGCGTGAGCTTGATCGTGAAGCCGCCGGTGGTGATGGGCGTGCACGTCAGGTTCGCGGTCTTCGACAGCGGGCAGCCGGCCGGAAGGCCCGACCAGGTGAACGAATACGGCGCGCTCCCGCCCGAAGTGCTGGCGCTGACGTTGAACTTCATGCCGAGGTCGAGAAGGCTCGGGGTCGCAGTGACCGCGCCGATCGAGGGGCCGTTGGAGACGAGCAGGTTCGCTGACCGGCTCGTCGAGCCATTGAGCGAGTCGGTGACCGTCACTCCGAGCGTGAAGTTGCCCGTCACGGTCGGAGTGCAGGAGAACGTGGCGAGGTTCTGGCTCGCGCAGCCGGCCGGAAGGCCGGTATAGACGAAGTTGAACGACAGCGTGCCGCCGTTCGCCACCACCTGGATCGTCACCGTTTGCCCGATGTCAATGGAGGACGGTGAAGAGGAGAAGCTCGAAGCCGTCACCGGCGGATTGACGAGGAAGCCCACCTTCTTCGATGTCGTGAAGCCCACGGAGTCGGTCGCGTTGACCGTCACGCTGTAGTTGCCCGCGGCGGTTGGGAAGCAGTTGAGTGCGGCGCTGTTCGCGCTCGTGCAGCCCGGCGGCAGGTTCGTGTAGAGGTAGGAAAGGGCTCCTGTTCCTCCCGTTGCGACGACCTTGAGCGAAACGTTCTGTCCGACGTCGATCAGGCTCGAGCTGGTGGTGAAGGAGGAGATCAGCGGGTCGGGGTTGACGGTGATGTTGACCGTGGCCGTCGACGCATAGCCGAGCGTGTCGACGACCTTGCCGGTGATCGAGAAGTTCCCGATCGCGCCCGGGGTGCAGTTGAAGATCGCGACGTTGCGGCTCGAGCACCCGGCCGGGAGCCCGAGGTACGAGTAGGTGAGCGCTCCCGTGCCGCCCTTGACGACCATCGAGAGGTTGAGGAGCTGGCCCTTCGTGAGCGCGGTCGGTGCGACGCTAAAGCTGGTGATCGTCGTCTGGTTGTTGACGGTAAAGCTCGCGTTCGCGGTCCGGTAGTCGCCGAGCGGGTCCTTCACGGTAACGGTGACGGTGAAGGCGCCGGTGACGGTCGGAAAACAGCTGAGGGGCGTCTTGTTCGCGCTCGTGCAGCCGGTCGGAAGGTTCGCGTACACATAGTTGAAGGAGGCCGGGTTCGAGTTGTCCCCGACCGCCTCGGCCCGCAGGCTCGTGTTCTGGCCGATGTCGAGCACCGAGGGGACCGCGGCGAATCCGGCCGTCAGATTCGGGCCGATCGTGTCGGCGGCGGAGAAGAAGCTCAGCCCGAAGTCGGGGGAGCCGCCGTACGTCATCGCGTAGCCGTCCAGCGCATCCCAGGTCACGGACACCTCCCCGCGCTTTGAGGGGGCGTGGGACGTGGTCATCTTGGTCCACGTCCCGCCGTTGAAGAACCAGCTGTCGTTGAGCGCCGCGTTGATGTTGGCGCCGCCGAACATCACGAGTCCGCCCATCGTCGGGTCGTAGTCCATCCCCATGGAGAACCGTGGGGTGAGCGTCTTCGGTCCTTTGGCGAGCACCGTCCAGGCGCCGCCGGTGAACTTCCAGGTGTCGTTGAGCGGCTTTCCTGAGCCGGCGTTCAGGCCACCGAACAGCACCATGTAGGAGTCCGCGGTGTCCCAGGCCATCACGGGGGTCTGACGCGGGCTCGGCTCGGAGGCGGGGGCGATCGAGAGGTTCGTCCAGGTACCCCCTGCGAACTTCCAGGTCATCGCCATGTC
>JAKIWY010000047.1 GCA_022749835.1 Thermoplasmata archaeon
GACCTCCTGGCCGACCTTCGAAAGAGGATCGAGGTCAAGGCCGGCAGGGCAAGGGCTTTGCAGTGCAAAGCGGGGTTGGTGTGCGGCCCACGGTTAGTCGAAGAACGGGTCTGCGACATGGTTCAGAATCCTTGGCTGCGGAGGTCGCTGAAGGACTCCGGTGGCGGGATAGGTTGGTGGTGCCTAGGTAACCCTGAAGATGATCACACCCTTCGCAGGTGTGGTCTTTCTCGTCGCTTGAGCCCCACGGACGGCATTGCAGGTCTCTAGGGTATTCGAATCTCCGGGGTGTACTTGTACTTCCACGCCCGTGGCTCGCCGTGCGACGGCCCTGCCTGATCCGCGATCCTTACCTTGGCAGCGGCGCATTTGCGGTGGCGAGCGAATACATCCCAGAACTCTACATGGGCCGCGTCCCACCCGGCGAGCAGCATCCCGCCGTGACCCATGGCACGCCCCGGAAGGCTCGGTAGGCCGCTCCCGCCCCGGAGCCCAAACGAAAGAGTGTGGGGCCGCGACGCTTGCGGATATCGCTTGTCGAGTCTACGCGCGCCAGACGGGGGTGGAGTAGCCTTCCGGAGTCTTTGGGGGGGGCACCGAGCCTCCGAACGGATCCGGCCGGGGGATCGGGGGAAGCCCGTCCTTCTTGCGAAGATAGGCGTCGATCGATTCGGCCGCTCGCGTCCCCGCCGCCATGGCGTGGACGACGGACTTGCCGCCCGACGCGAAGACCCCTTCCACGGCGGTCATAGTGTCGGGATGGCTCCCCTCCGGCCAGCCCTTCGAGCCGATCTTCAGCTGGAGGTCGGCCGGGAAACCGTCGAGGTCCGCGGTCTGGCCGATCGCCACGATGACCGTGTCGCACTCGAGGGTGACGAAGGCGTTGGGGATCGGCACGACGGCGCGGCGGCCGGACGCATCGGGCGGGGCGAGCTCCATCTTCTGGAAGACCATCCCCTCGATCCGGTCCACGCCGAGGATCTTGACCGGGGATAGCAGCCAGTGGAACTCGACGCCTTCCGGCTCCGCCTCGTGGATCTCCTCCGGACCGCAGGGAGCCTCCGCCTTGGTCCTCCGGTAGACCATAGACACGTGGGCGCCGGGGGAAAGTCGCACCGCGCTGCGGACCGAATCGATGGCGACGTCTCCTCCGCCCACGACGACGATCCTGTTGCCCAGCTTGGCGATCTTCCCCTGGTTGACGTCCAAGAGGAAGTCTAGAGCGTAGATGACGCCGGGGAGACTCTCCCCCGGGATGTTCGGGGAGCTCGGTTTGGAGGCCCCGACCGCGAGGTAGACCGCCCGATATCCCTCCGCCATGAGGGTGTGCGGAGTGAGGTTCGCCCCGGCCTTCTCCCCATAAACGAAGGTCACGTCGAGATTCTTGAACCGCTCGAGGTCGGCGACCACTTCGTTGTTGGGCATCCGGTACTGCGGGATCGCCTCGGCTTGCCCGCCTGCGACCGGCATCTTCTCGAAGACCGTGACGCCGTAGCCCCGCAGACCAAGCTCCCAAGCGGCCATCAGGCCCGCCGGCCCCGCGCCGACGACGGCGACCCGCTGGTTCCTCGGGGCGCTGGGGACGTACTCGAGCTGGGAGTTTCCGAGTTCCATCGCGGCGCGCTTGAGGTGCCGAATCGCAATGGGAATCCCCTTGTGCTTCATGATGCAGGCGTCCTCGCAGTAGTGGTAGCATACCTTGCAGAGCGTCGTCGAGAGAGGGTTCTCCCGCAAGGTGAGCCGGGCCGCGGCGTCGAAATCCCCCGAGGCGACCAGCCCGATGTATCCCCGGCAGTCCTGGGTGATCGGGCACGCCTCGACGCAGAACGGGAGGGCGCACTGGAGGCAGCGGCTGGCCTCCATGATCGCCTGCTCTTTGGAGTAGGCGCGCAGGACCTCGTCGAACCCCTGGATACGCTCCACGGGCGGCTCTTCGGGGACCGAGATCCGGTGGTACCGTGCTTCCGCGTAGCTCATGGACCCTCCGAGGGTGGGCCTCGTCGGAGAGTAGACTTTGGCCCGGGACTTAACCAATTCGCCGGCATGACACGTCGACACGTGGGAAAGGGTGTCTCGTCACGGATCGGCGGTTGAACCGACCCTCGATGATCGCCGGCTCCGATGGCTCCCGCCCGGGGAGACGGTTCGGGTGCCGTGCGAGCCGCACGCGAAAGCCGAGCTCGCGGAATGGCGATGGCTCGGGGAGGCGTCCTCGTCGGACTCTGAGGAGGCGTCTTAGGCTCCCATTCCCTCGGGCGGAGGGCAACCATGGAGCTCGCGGCCGTCGTCCTGGGGATCATACTGTGCGGCCTTGCGGGGTTCCTCACCGTCCTGGCATGGCTCGCCGCCCGGCGGTTCGGGGAGCGCCGGTTCATGATGGTCGGCTCGGCGTTCGGCCTGGTCTCCGTGATGGCCCTCTTGGCGGTGATCGCCGAGGTCGACTTGGTCGACATCCGCTGGTTCGAAGAGGCGTTCGCCCTCGAGCCGGTCCCCGTGGCGGTCCTTCTGCTCGCCCTACTGCTGATCTACGGCGCAATGATCGCCCCCCCGCGCAAGCCCGAGGACTCCGGACATGGAGGAGTCTAGCCGCGCGCCTCCCCGGGAGCGGATCCTCGAGGACGTCGCGAGGCACCCGGGGTCGAGCGCCCGAGAGATCCAGCGGCGCCTGGAGCTCGCCTGGGGCGAAACCGCCTACCACCTCGAGCGGCTCCATCGGTCCGGGGAGCTTCGCCGGGAGCGCGGGGGGTGGAGGGACTTCTATTTCGCCGTCGACCTGACCTTTGCCGACCGCCGGATCTTCCAGGCGCTGAGGAGCCCCGCCCAGCGTCGCATCGTGCTGACAGTCTCCGAGTTCCCCGGGGAAACGTTCACCCACGTCGTCCGCCGAACCGGTCTCGGCCGCTCGACCGCCTCTTTCCACCTCAACCGTTTGGTCGAGTTGGGCGTGCTCTCCAACGCGTCGACGGGGGCCGAAGCGGGCTACCGGGTCAAGGAGCCGGCCCGGATCCACCATCTCCTCTCGACGTACGCCGCCAGCTTCGCCGATGAACTGGTCGACCGGTTCGTCGGGGCGTTCGGGGGCCTCCTTCGCGAAGAGGCGCCCCCGTAGGCCCCTCCTCCCGCATCCCCCTGGCGGATTCCTCGAGAGAAGAGTTCCCGAATTCGGGGCTTGAACCAAAGAGTTCGGAGGTTGCGCCAAAAACGAACTACCCCTTGCCGGCCCAAGGGTAGCTCGTGGAGCGAGGTCTGGGAACCCCCGTTAGGGACTCCGGCCCCGCCCACGGGAGAGGGCAAATGAGCCGAAACGAAACCCGGAGCCGCCACGAGACGAACGAACAAGCTGCGCCTGGAGGAGGTCGTTGGCTGCGACGCTACTGGCCCCTGCCCGCCGCGGGGACGCTGGCGGTGGTGAGCCTGCTGCTGATGAGCCCCGTCTCGGGTGCGACGAACGTGGCATCCTTCTCGGCGCCGTTCACCGGCGCCACGGCCATCCACCACCAGGACGCGGTCTCCCAGGGGTGCGGGGCCCAGTTGACGGTCTCCACGGCCGCCAGCTTCGTCCTGTCGACCGGGGTCGGCACCGGGGCGGCGAGTGCGAAGTCCTCGCCGTGCTCCTCCTCGGACTCCCAGGCGACGTACGACGCCATCGTCGGCGTGAACGGTCTCGCCTTCACTCCGGCGACGACCGGAACCTACACGACGACCGCCCAGTGGAATGTGACCTGGAACGCCAGTGGGTCTATGTCCGGGAAGGCCGCCGCGGCCGGCGGGCAGACGACCGTAGAGATCTGGGTGCTCGTCAAGCTGCACGACTCGACCACGGGCAAGACGTTCGTCGGGAAGACCTTCTTCGTGGTCCGCAAGGACATGACAACCGCCGCGAAGTACTCGGGCGGTAAGACCGGTGCCCTCTACATGGCGTCGCTGTCCCACGGGCTCACTGCCGGCGACAAGTACCAGGTCTACGCAGTGCTCGGATTCGATATCGCCGCGGTCATCCCGCAAGCGTCGCCGGCCGGCTCGGTAACGTCCGCCGCCGTCGACCTGGGATCCCCGGGTCACGGAGGGACCCTGACCTCGATTACGGTGGCGTGATCGAGCAGGGAATCGTTCGGCGGCCGGCCGCTGTAACCCCCGGCGGCCACCGCCAACCGGGCCAACCCCTTCGACCCCTTTCCTTCCGGCGAGAACTATTCAGGCGATTCGTCGCCCTCTCCGAAGCCCATGACGTCGATTCGGACGGTCCACCCCGGGGAGGACCCTCCCTTAATCCTCATACCCGTTCCCCCTCTCGGAGGGCCTCCCATCGGACGACCGTGGCACCGATACCATTCTCCACCTTTCGCGTCGTCGCCGCGGTAGGGCTCGGCGTGCTGATTGGCCTCAACCTGCCTCCTCCTATGCACCTCGATGCCAACGGGATTGCGCCTGGCGCCCCAGCCCCCACCGCTCCATCGCCCGGTGCTTCGCACCCGCTCGCGTCCCGGTTCGCGTCGATCCCGGCGAACCCCCGGACCGGGGCTGGGGAGAGCGACCTGGTCCGGAATGGTGGCAGAGGAAGCCTTGCCGCTCCGCCCCAAGGCAGCGTGCTCTACACGCTCAATCTTGTGACCGGAGCCCTTTTGGCCGGGACCACGTTCCCCGCGAACGGGCTCTCGCCGTACGCCTCCGTCTTCGACAACGCGACGGGTACCGTCTTCGAGGCGAATTCGGGGTCGAGCAGCGTCAGTGTGATTGACGGCCGGACCGATGCTCTGGTCGGTGCGGTCGAGGTGGGGGGAGGGCCGCTCGCCGTGGCCTACGATTCTCACAGCGCGAGCATCGACGTCGCGAACTCGAATTCCAACAATGTGAGCGTGATCGATGCGTCGACCCTGAAGGTCACCGCGAGCGTGAACGTCAGCACGAACCCAGACGCGGTTGCCGTGGACGGGACGAACGACACGGTGTTCGTCGCCAACCTCTTCGCGAACAACCTGAGCGTCTTCTCCGGTTCGAGCCATGCGTTGCTCGGGAGCATCCCGGTCGGCATCTACCCGGATGCGCTCGCCTGGGACCCGGCGAACGACCGGATCTACGTGGCTAACCTCTACTCGGCGAACCTGACGGTGGTCGACGCGGCCCACCGGACGGTCGTAGGTTCGATCGCGGGGGTCGGGTTTCCCGACGCGCTCGCGCTCGACCCATCGGGCACTCGTCTGTACGTCGTCCTCTCCCGGGCCAACGCGGTCGCGGTGGTGAACACGAGCTCCGGGGTCGTCGCTCCCGTCACGATTCCGGTCGGGGAGAGCCCGGCGGCGATCGCCCTCGACCCCCCGCTGGAGCGGGCGTACGTCGCCAGCGAAGCGGCCGACAATCTGAGCGTCATCAACACCAGCTCGCTCCTCCCGGCCGGGTCCGTCCGGACCGGGTCCAATCCGGCGGGAGTGGCGGTTGACGTGGCCAGCGGCCAGGTCTTCTCGTCGAACACGAATTCCAACAACATCACGGTGGTCAACGCCTCCACCCTCCGGGTGACCGGTGCCGTGATCGTGGGTGTTCTCCCGATGGCGGTCGCCGCCGATCCCGGACGCAACCGCCTCTACGTCGCGAGCTCGACCGCCGATGCCATCGAGGTCATCGATGGAACTACTCAGCAGCTCATCGGCTCGGTGCCCGTCGGCGCCAACCCGGAATCTGTCGCGTTCGACCCGGCGAACGGAGAGGTGTACACCGCGAATTTCGGATCGGCCAGCGTGACGGCGATCAACACGAGCACGGATGCGCCCGTCGCGTCGATCCCCGTGGGCTCAAACCCGGTCTCCGTGGTGTACGATCCTCTCACCGGGGACCTCTACGTGAGCAACGAAGGGTCCAACAACGTGACGTTCATCAACGGCCGAACCGACCGGGCCGAGGGGTCGGTCGCCGTGGGGAGCGGCCCGCTCGGACTCGCCGTTGACGCGACGGGTAGCTACGTGTTCGTCGCGAACCCGTTCTCGGACAATGTCAGCGTGATCTCGAGCGCGACCGAGCGCGTCGTCCGTTCCTTTGCGGTCGGGAGCCACCCGGGAGCCCTCGCCGTGGACGGGTCGAACGGCGAGCTCCTGGTGGCGAACCAGTTCTCGAACGACCTCACCGTGATCGACCTCGCGCGGAACCGATCGGTGGGGTCGATCCCGGTCGGAAGCGAGCCGGTCGGCATCGCCGTGGACGGCGCCAACGGATACGCCTACGTGGTGAACCTTCTGGGCGACAATCTGAGCGTCGTGAGCCCGGTCGGGGCCTGGAGCGTCGGGTCGATCGGCCTCGGACACGCCCCGCAGGGGGTCACCGTCGACGCCGCGAACGGCGCCATCTACGTCGTGAACTACTTCTCGGGCTCCCTTTCGATCGTCGCACCGTCCCAAGGTCTCTCCTTCGGGGTCACGTTCACCCGCTCCGGGCTTCCCGCCTCGAGCACCTGGTCGGTGACGCTCAACGGCTCGACTGTCGACTCGGGCGCCGATTCGATCCACTTCGTGGTCCCGAACGGCACGTACAATTACACCGTCCCGCCCGTCGTGGGCTACTCCCCGTCCCCTGCCCTCGGTGAGCTCTCCGTGAGCGGCTCGTCCAACGCCGTCGCGATCACCTTTTCGTCGTTCACCTCTTCGCGTTGGTTCAACGAGACGGGGCTCTCCGAGCCCCCCAGCTGGTCGCTCTCGGTGTCGAACGGCGTCTCCTGGCACAACGCGTCCCCCGCGCCCCGCAGCGTTCAGCTTGAGCTGACGAACGGAAGCTACCGCTACCTCGTCCTCCCTCCGGTCGGATGGACGGTCTCGCCGAACGCCTCGGGATCATTCCATGTGCCGAGCTCCAACCGTTCCATCGTTTTCGCCTTCTCCCTGGACCCGGGGGGGCTCAGGCTGCACGTTACCCCCGCGTCGGCCGTCGTGGATCTCGCCGGGAGTGCGGTCGTCCTCTCGCGAGGGTACTACAACGGGTCGCTGACCCCGGGGACCTATTCGCTCTCGGTGAGCGCCGCCGGCTACTCCAGCTTCGGAGGAAGCGTTGCGATCGTCACGCAGAACACCAGTTGGATCAACGTCTCGTTGAACCCGAGCGGGCCGGCTTCCCTGGCGTCTCTCGCGTTGTTCGTCGGGATCGGAGCGACAGCCGCCGCGGCGGTCATCGCAGGGTTTCTGCGCTGGCGGCGACGCAAGGGGCCGAGCGCCCCGGCGGAATCGCCCTAGTTCGGCCGACGGGAGTTCGACCGGTCCGCGACGGGGACCGCCCCCGAGAAATGGCCCCCGGGGCCGGGCGGTGGCGCGTGGTACCCTCCGGAACCCCCCGTGGAGTTCCCCGAGGCGTTCGTCGCGCTGACCACGACCAGGATCGAGCTATTGGCGTTCCCGCCGGCGGAATCCGTCACCGTCAGAAGGACCGAGTAGGACCCGGAGAGAAGGAAGGTGTGTGACGGGCTCGCCATCGTAGAATTGTTCCCATCCCCGAAATCCCATCGGTAGGCGTACGGGGCGGTGCCGCCGCTTACGTTGGCCCCGAACGATACGGGCAACGCTGCCCCACCACTGGTCACGTTCGAGAACGCGGCGAGGGAGATCGGCGGGTCGGTGGCGGTGACGTTCTGGCCCACCGAGGCGAGATCACCGAAGGCGTCGGTGACGACCAGCATCACCGGGTAGACCCCGGGGAGAACGAAGGTGTGGTTCGGACGGGCTCCCCAGCCGGCGGAGCCATCGCCGAACTCCCACGAAAAGTTGAGCGCTCCCGCCCCGCCGCTGGCGGTGCCGGCGAACCCGACGCTCATCGGTGCGGGGCCGACCGAGCGGTTCGACGAGAGCTGGGCGGTGAGCGTCGGAGGGTTCACCGTCACCATGAGGCTCGCGACGACCATCCCTCCTGAGGCGTCGGTGACGTTCAAGGTCACCGTGAAGCGGCCGGCCGAGAAGATGTGTTCGGGGGTTGTGTTCGTGGCGTATCCGCCGTCCCCGAAGTTCCAGAGATAGCTGAACGGCGCCGTGCCACCGGAGAGGAGCGCCCCGAACCCGATCGACGCGGGGGCGGTGCCGGTCGTCAAGTTCGCGAAGGCGGTCAGGTTGAGTGGAGGCGCGACGATCTCTACCGAGGTGGACGCGTGGACGCTCTGACCGCGGGCATCGGTGAGGGTGAGCTCGGCGGTGTAGTTTCCCGGGGCGAGGTAGACGTGCGGCGGCGAGGCCGCGCTCGAGTTGCTGTCATCGCCGAACTGCCAGAAGAAGGAGAACGGGGCGTTCCCCCCGAGGACGGAGGCGGTGAACGTCACGTTGAGCGGAGAGCTCCCGTTCTCCGGGCTCGCGGCGATGGAAACCGAGGGCGCGGGCGAGAAGACGTCGATGGTCAGGGTGCTCGAGCTGTTCCTTTCGTCGGCGTCGCTCACACTCACGCTGACGTTGAACTCTCCCACGGAGCGGAACACGTGATCGCAGGCGGTCCCGGACGAGCTCGGTGAGCCGTCCCCGAAGTTCCAGGAGATGGTCACCGGGGAATCCCCTTCGCTGACGTCCGCCGAAAAGGCGACGAGGAGTGGCGCCGGCCCGCTGGTGACGTTCGCGCTCACGGAGAGCTCGGGAGGCGGGGCGTGGGCGATGAGCTCGACCGAGGTCACCCCGTAGAGTCCGTCGGAGTCGGTGACGTTGAGGGATACCCGGTACTCTCCCGCCCCGGAAAACAGGTGCTGGGGGGAGGCGGCGGAGGAGGCGGCGCCATCGCCGAACTTCCAGGCGTACACGAACGGGGCGTTCCCCTGGTTGACCGTGGAGTTGAAGGCGACGCTCAGCGGGGCAACGCCCTTCGTGACGTTCGCCTCGATGGTCGGCTGGGGGGCTGGCGATTCGACCCATACGGTCGTCTCCCCGCTGCGGGTGACCCCGCTCGCGTCCGTGACGTTCAGCCGGACCGGGTAGCCACCGGCGTTCGCGAACGTGTGGCTCGGGGCGGCCGAGCTCGAACTGCTCCCGTCCCCGAAATCCCAGGTGTAGGTGAACGGAGGGGTTCCGTGCGTAACGGAGCTCGAGAAGGAACTCGTGAGGGGTGCGATCCCCTTGGACGGTGAGGCGGTCAGCGAGACGACCGGCGGCAGCCCGAAGACCCTCAGGTAGCCACTGTCGCCGTCCAGGTAGATGCGGTTGTGGGCGATGCTCGGCGCCGATTGGAAGAACTCGAAGGGGCTTTCGAAGCTGAACAGTGCCTTCCCGTTCGCGGCGTTGAGCAGCTTGAACTGGCTGCCGCCGGCGACGGCGACCGTGCCATTGGAGTACGCCGGCGCTGCGTAGACGATTGACGGCCAGCCGATCTGCCATTTCGCGAGGCCCGTGGCGGGGGAGATCGCCCGGATCGAGCC
>JAKIWY010000048.1 GCA_022749835.1 Thermoplasmata archaeon
ACGTCAACGCCTCGGCGCTCGGCGGCACGGCTCCGTTCTCGTACACCTTCCCGGGCGCCCCCGCCTTCTGCCAAGCCGGCCCGTCGTCGCTCGCCTGTACCCCCCCGACCTCCGGAAACATCTCCTTCGTCACCCACCTCACGGACTCGCAGGGCGCCGGAGCGAACTCCTCGGTGCTCGTCTACACCGTCGCTCCTCTCCTCAACGCGACGTTGAGCGCAAGCCGAAACGCGCTCGATCTGGGCGAAAGCACCACCTTGACTGTCAACGTGACCGGGGGCGTCGGCGGGCTCTCGTACTCGTTCCCGCAGCTCCCGAAGGGTTGCGCCTCGAAGAACTCGAGCGTCCTCGTCTGCCTGCCGACCGTCCCCGGCGCTTTCAACGCCACGGCGAGGGTCCGCGACGCGAGCGGGGGTCGGGCCGCGAGCCCGGTACTTGTGATCAGCGTGAACCCTCCGCTCAACGTGACCCTTCTGATCACCCCACAGGCCCGCGTCGCCGGGGAACCGGTGACGGTCCGCGCGACGGTCAGTGGCGGGGTCCCGCCCTATTCGCTCTCCTACACCGGTCTCCCGGCCGGCTGCCCAAGTGCGAACCTGAGCTATTTCGCGTGCATTCCGAACGCCTCCGGGTCGTACCCGATCACCGCGAGCGCGACGGACGCCGTCGGCGGCTCGACCCAAGTGACCTCGACCCTCAACGTGAGCGCGGTCCCGCCCGGGAGCGGGAGCAGCCTTCTGAAGAACCTGCGCTCCTCACCGTATCTGCGCCCGCTCGCGGTCGTGGTCGTGCTCGTCGTGGCGGCGCTTGCCGTCCTGCTCTACATGCGACGACGTCAGCGGGGGGCGATTGCAGAAGGCAAACCGTCGGGGTCCGCGTCGGACGCTGGTACGCCGTCACCCCCCACGACCCCCCCACTCTCAGCTCCGCCGCCCCGGGGCCAGGGTTCCGGCGCGGAACCGCCGCCCGACGGGCCGAAACCGCCGAGCTGATGCTCCCGCGGATCATCCGGCCCCTTCGGGGCGCTGACCTCAGTTGCGGCCGAATCGTCGCGGTGGCGGAACGGCCGTACCATGCGCTTCCCTACGCAGGGGGCGATCGCCGGGGGAGCCGTCGGCATCCCAACGATCGGGACCGAGCGCGACTCTGGAAATCGACCCCGCCTCCGACCTCCCTCGTGAGCGGTCGTTCCCCCTGCGGATCGTCGGGGTTTCTCGGGGCTCCGGAGCGCTTTGAGATGGCGGCGAGCCGTTAAGAGACGAGCCGGATGCAGGCGGCCCATGACTCCGGGTAGCGGCGGCCGGCGGCGCCTATTGGTGATCGGCCTCGATGCAGTGCCCCCCGAATTCCTCTTCGACCGCTTCCTTCCCCAGATGCCGAACGTCGCCAAGCTCCTCAAGACGTCGACGCGCGCCCCGCTGCGCACGACCGACCCGCCGATCACGATCCCGGCGTGGCCGGTGATGTTCACAGGGATGGACCCCGGTTCCATCGGATTCTACGGCTTTCGCCACCGGCTCAACCAATCGTACCACCAGTCGTACGTCCCGTCGTCGACGCTCCTTCCCGTCCCGACCCTCTGGACGCTGCTCTCGGAGCGCGGACGGCGCGTCGGCGTGATCGGGATGCCGCCGGGGTACCCCCCGCCCAAGGTCAACGGATTCTACATCTCCGACTTCCTCACGCCGAGCGGCAAGACCGACTACATCTATCCGCCCGAGCTTCGCGCCGAGCTCGAATCGCGCTTCGGCCCCTACCGGTTCGACGTCACGTTCCGCGCCGACGAGCGGGTCCAACTGCTGAAGGACATCACCACGATGACCGAGCAGCGATTCGCGATCGCCGAGGAGATGTACAAGCGCGAGAAGTGGGACGCCTTCGCCATCCACGAGATCGGCACCGACCGCCTCCACCACGCCTACTGGAAGCATTTCGACGCGACCCACCCGCAGCACGTGCCGGGAAACCCGTTCGTCCACAGCGCGGAGGAGTACTACCGGCTCGTCGACCGCCTGATCGGTCGCCTGCTTGCCCTCACCGACGACGATACGCTGGTGATGATCGCCTCGGACCACGGCAGCATGCCGATGAGCGGCTGCTTCTGCATCAACCAGTGGCTCGAGGAGCAAGGGTACCTCGTGCTGAAGCGTCGCCCGGCGCCCGGTACACCGCTCGAGAAGGCCGAGGTCGACTGGAGCCGAACGACCGTCTGGGGCGCGGGAGGCTACTACGCGCGCCTCTTCTTCAACATCAAGGGCCGGGAACCCTCGGGGAGCCTCGACCCCTCGAAGGTGCCGAAGGTCCGAAGGGAGCTAGAAGAGCGGCTGGGCCGGCTCACCGGCCCGGACGGGCACCCGATGGCGACCCGCATCCTCGACCCCAAAGTGATCTACCGCGAGGTCCGCGGTGACCCGCCGGACCTGATGGTCTACTTCGACGAGCTCAAGTGGCGCTCGGCCGGCACGATGGGCTACCCGACGCATTTCCTCATGGAGAACGACACGGGCCCGGACGACGCCGTGCACGGCTTTGACGGCGTCTTCGTCATCCACGACCCCCGGCACCCCGAGGAGCGCGAGCTGCCCACCCAGCGGATCCTCGACGTGACACCGACCCTGCTCACCCTGATGGGGGAGGCGGTCCCGCCGAAGCTCCAGGGGGCTCCGATGCCGCTCGGGGCGATGATGCCGAGCGCTCAGTCGTAGCCCCAGGAGCGAAGGCGCTCGTCGAGCGTCACCTCGACGGCTTTCGTCCCGGACTTGAGCGCGATCCGCTGCGCGTCGAACGCCTCGTACGCCCCGTAGACCTTCTCGCGCACCGCCTTCGCCGCGTCCCCCGTGAGCCGCTCCGCCGGCTCGTGGTCCGGGTCCGCCGCGTCGGCCCAATGGTCGATGGTGCCGGTCTCGGTATCGAGGATCCACTTCTCCGTGCCGTCGTAGGCGGCGATCAGCCGGTGGTTCCAGCTCTGGTCCATGCGGATCCCCTTGAGCGAGCGGTTCGGGTCGGAGGCCGGGCCGCCCTCACAGTAGACCGGTCCGCCGTTGTGCGCGCTGGGGGCGAAGGGGAACGGCGGTTTCCCCCCGTCGTCGAACGGCGTTTTTCCCGAAGCCATCGCCTTCATCCAGGCGGGAAGATCGCAGAGCGTCACCCACGGCTCGACCCGCGCGGGCAGCGTGATCCCGACGGGGGGAGCGACGACGAGCGGAACCCGCGTGATCGAGTCGGTGGCCCCGCAGCCGTGGAAGACGTTCCCTCCTTCCCCGAACGACTGGCCATGGTCCGCCGTGACGATCACGTAGGTGTTGTCGAGGCGTCCGGCCGCGGCCAGGACGTCGAGGATCGCCCCGAGCTTCCGGTCGACCTGCTCGATCGCGATCAGATAACCGCCCTCGAGCTCATCCCAGGGAAGTCGCCCGAGCATCCCGGAGACGGCGAGGATGTAGTAGCGGGGCGTCCTGCCGTACCACCTCGGGAAGAACGACATCGACCGGCCCTTCTCGGTCGAGGGGTACGGCTCGTGGCCGTCGACCATGTTGATGAAGGCGTGGAACGGCCTTCCGGCATCGAGCGTGCTGACCCACTTCTGGAACTCGTCGATGACGTAGGAGCCGCAGCGGTCCTTCTTGAAGGCGACCTCGTTCGGGTGGTTGATCGCGTTGAGCGGGATGATCAGGGGCGGGATCGCCTCGACGACCCTTCGGACCTCCTTCGAGTAGAGTACATTGTTGTGACCGAACAGGCGGTAGACGCTCGTCCGCTCCTCGTTGGCCATCCCCATTCGGCGAGAGAATCGCATGTCGTAGCCGCTCTCGAGGCCGTACCCGGCAACCAGATGCGCCTGCTCGGTGAAGATACCGGTCTGGTACGACTGGCGGTGGAGCCAGGAGCCGATCGTCTCCGACGGCGGGTCGCCCCGCATGAACGTCCTTACCCCGTGCTGCGCCGGGTAGGAGCCGGTCATCATGGACATGTGGGAGGGGACGGTCCAGTTCGCGGGGGCTACCGCGCGCGAGAATACGGCACCCCGGGCCGCGAGGGCGTCCAGCACCGGCGTCTTCGCGACGCGCCGGCCACCGCCGGCTTTGACGCTCTTGGCCCGGACGGCGTCCAGGACGATCACGAGGATGTTCGGCGCCTTCCCTTCGGCCGGCGGCACGTCCTCAGCCATCCAGGGCCCCCCGGCCGGGGAGACGCGATGCAAAGTCGATCGCTCGGAGCATCGTTAGGACCTTTCCGGGCGAACGTACGAGCCCGCTTTCAAAAGGCTATCCAGTAAGCGCGAATCGGCCGCCTCGCGCGGGACCGGGCGCTGGGACCCCGGGGGACATTATCTATCCGAGGACGACCGTATCGACTCCGATGAAACCGGGTCCACCGGAGGCTTACGGGCGCGAACCGGCCGCACCGGAACGGTCGCATGACCTCTAAGAACGTGCGACCCGAGGCAAGCTTAAAAACTAAGGGTCGTCCTGCGACCCCCTCACAGCGGGGTCAGTGACCCGGCGATGAGGGAGAGGGGAGGAGGTACGGGCGAGAACGAGAGGGACGGCGAACCATCAAGGTCGGTCCCGACCGCCTGGATGATCCTGCCCACTCTCAACGAGGAGCAGGGTCTCCTCAAGACCCTCGAGGATATTCCGCTCGAACACCTTAGAGAGGCCGGTTTCGACCCGCAGGTCCTGGTCGTCGACGGCCACTCGACCGACGGGACCCAGGAGGTCGGCCGCTCGTGGGGCGCCCGCGTCATCAGCCAGACGAGCCGCGGCAAGGGTGCCGCGACCAGGGAGGGGATCGAGTTCGCCCGCTCGCACGGCGCCAAGTACGCGGTCGTCATGGACGCCGACTACACGTACCCGGGAAGCGCCATCGTTCCTCTTCTCACTCTTCTCGAAGCCGGTTCCGACCTCGTGGTCGGGGTGCGCCGGCCCGAGTTCAACCCGTTCGGCGTGGCACGAAACCTGATCCATCGGGTCGGTGACGGCCTGCTCAACTACACCGCCGCGCAATTGAGCCGATGCCCCGTCCTGGACGTCTGCAGCGGACTCTGGGGCGTTCGGACAGCGATCTTCCCCGGGCTCAAGGTGATCTCCGACGGCTTTGAGATCGAGGCGGAGGTGTTCCTGAAGTCGTTCCGCAGCGGGCTGAGGGTCAGCCAGATCCCGATCGCCTACCGGGCGCGGGTCGGCACGGCGAAGCTGAGGGCGGTGCGCGACGGCGCTCGCATCCTATTGACGATCATCCGCAACGCGCGCAGCCCCTCCCGAGGCCCGGCGCCGCCGCATCCGAGCCCCGGGGGAGTTCCTTCGCTGGTGAACGCTCAGGCCCTTCAGAACCTGCAGGCGCTCTGCTTCGCCACCGACGCCAAAGAGCTCGTCATCTTCAGCCACCAGGGACGCGAGGTCGAGGCGCAAGAGCTCGCGAGGCGCCTTCGCGCGGCGCGCGTCGGCGTCGAAGTGATCATCTCCTCCTTCGACTCGGTCGCCCAATCCGTCTTCGGCGCCCCGAGCCCGCTGCCCTTGGGCCAGGCGGGTCTCGATGACGGGCGGGTCCCGATCGTCGTGACGCTGCCGTCCGTGACCCCGGGGGGTGAGGCGTTCCCGGCGGCGATCGTCGGGCTCCCGAAGACCCAGCGGGTCGTCTACGTCCCACTCGGCCCGATGTTCACCGGTCACGTCGACCCGTTCTCTCGCTCCGGCGCCTACCGGCTCGAGGGCTCCCGACCTCGGCCGAGCTCGCTTTCCATCCTGAGCTCCGCGATCTCCTCCTCCGTCCGCTCCAAGGAGCTCGCGCTGCTCGCGGCGAACGCTCCCGCGGGCGGTGTGCGAATCTACCGCAGCCTCGAAGTGGGGCCCGGCGGCGGCTTCTCCAGTGACCGACCCCGCGCCCAGCGCTGAGTTGAACGGGCTCGCCCAAGTTCGACACGTATCGCGAGGAGCCTCCCGGATGCGCCGACCCCTCGGATTTATCCGCCTCCGATGCGCATTGCCGGCCCGGGAGGGGAGGGCATGACCGACACCACTCACCGCACGAGCACGAGGGGTTCGAGCGCCGCCGAGCGGGCCAACGCTCCCTCCGTCCCCCGCCTGTTCGGGACCGATGGGATCCGCAAGATCGTCGGGAAGGATATCACCCCGACGTTCGTCGCCGAGGCGGCCGCGGCGTTCGCCGGTCACCTGGGAACGGGCGGTCTGGTGCTCGTCGCCCACGACTACCGCACGACGAGCCCCGCCATGGCGCGCATCGTCGCCGGGGTCCTCTCCATGGCCGGGATCAACGTCCAGGAGATCGGCGCGATGCCGACCCCCTGCCTGCAGTTCAGCGTGCGCGAAGCCGGCGCGCGTGCCGGAATGATGATCACCGCTTCCCACAACCCGACCGACTTCAACGGCATCAAGATCTGCGGCCACGACGGCCTCGAGATCTCCCGCCTCGAGGAGATCGACGTCGAGACCCGCGTCTACAACCGCCAGTTCCCGAGCGTCCCGTGGGACCAGGCCGGGGAGATCACCTGGGAGTCGAACTGCGTCGCCCGCTACCTGGAATCGATCTCGCACCTCATCGACGGGCCCGCCGTGGCGCGTCGTAGGGCGGCGGTCGTGCTCGACTGCGGGAACGGCACGAGTGCGGCCACGAGCCCGAGGCTCCTGCGCTCGCTCGGCTGCAAGCTCACGACCCTCAACTCCAACCCGGACGGCCATTTTCCCGGCCACCCCTCCGAGCCGAAGGAGGAGAACCTGAAGGCGCTCATGGCGACGGTCGTCGACACGAAGAGCGACCTCGGGGTCGCCCATGACGGCGACTCCGACCGGGTCGCCTTCATCGACGAGACCGGCCGCTTCGTCCCCGGAGAGGAGGCGCTCGCCCTGCTGGTGCGCGAGATGCTCCGATCTCACCCGGGCGGCACCATCGTCACCTCCGTCACGTCGACCCAGGCGGTCGAGGAGGTCGTGGCGAACGAGCGCGGCAAGCTCATCATCACGCGCTCGGGCTCGCTCCCGGTGGCCCGCGGCATCGTCGACAACCACGCCATCTTCGGAGGGGAGGAGAACGGCGGCTACTACTGGCCGACGCACCACGTCGCCCGGGACGGGCCGGCGAGCTCGGCGATGATGCTCGACATCCTCGCGCGCACCGGCAAGTCGCTCTCCCAACTTCTCGATGAGCTTCCCCGAATCAAGGTGGTCAAGCACAACGTGCCGCTCGACCCGCTCATGAAGGAGGCGGTCATGCAGGGCGTCCAGAAGGCGCTCGAGGCCGAGGCGGAGCGCGTAGACCCGCTGGACGGCGTCAAGGCGTTCTACTCCGACGGCCGGCTCCTCGTCCGACCCTCCGGCACCGAGCCTTTGTGCCGCATCTACGGCGAGAGCAAGGATCCCGAGCGCGCCCACGCCCTCGCCCGACGGGGGGTACAGATGGTCGAATCCCTCCAGCACACGGCGATCACCGCGAGCGACGCGGCGACCCGGCACGAGTAGAGGGGCCCGGGCTCCTCCGCATCACTTCTCCATGGGCGAAGCGTCGCCGGTTTCCGGCCGAACCGCCGCGTGGAATCCCGCCGGCCGATGCCGCGCGCAACACGTCGCTGCGCTTTTTACCCCCCCCCGCGTCGCATCGCCCGTCGGCCGTGAAGGTCGGCGGGCGGAGGTCTCCGGGTGGCGCGAAATCTGATCGTCGTCGTGGCGGACACGCTCCGACACCCGGAGTTCCTGCCGGGGTTCGCCGACGGCGGTCTGATGCCGTTCCTCTCGGGGATGTTGTCGAAGGCGTGCGTCCTCGACCGGGTCATCGCGAGCTCCTGCTGGACGCCTCCCTCGCACGTCAGCCTGCTCTCGGGCCTCGGGCCGTGGCAGACCCATTTCCACCTCGTCAAATCGGTCCACCAAGTGCCGGAGGCGCCGTTCATCGGCGACCTCTGGAGGAAGGACGGCGGCTCGACGATCGCCTTTTCCGCGAACTTCCTCGTCTCACCGGCGCTCGGGACGGCGCGGGGGTACGACCAGTACAACCCCGGCCTCCCGACGCGGGTCGCCGGGGTCGCCCTCCAGGGCCTGCAGGCGGTCGGCTTCGAGCAGCTTCTCTACAAGTCGATGGCCCGCGCGCTGCGTCCGGGCTCGGGAGGGACGGCGAACTTCGAGGCGAGGGCGGTGCAGATCGGCGGGCTGGGCGTGCACAAGGCGCTCCTTCCGTTCTACGCCGGGGACCGGCTCGAGCATGCGTTGAGCCGCCATCTTCGGCTCGGCACCGGAAGCGCCCCCGTCCACCTTTTCGTGAACCTCATGGAGGCGCACGAGCCGTACTTCCCGCACCACTTCCCGGACGGCGGGACGCCGGAGCTCGGCTACCTCCCGACGGTCAACTATGCGAGACACACCGGCTACCTTTCCCGCACGAAGGGGGCGCCGGGTCTGCTGAAGGCGTACACCCAGGCGGTCCGGGACCTGGACAAGCGTTGGCAGGGGATCTTCACACTCCTGCACCGCCACGGCCTGCTGAACGACGCGGCGGTGCTGTTCGTCAGCGACCACGGCCAGGCGCTCGGGGAGCACGGCTTCTACGGCCACGGCTTCTTCCTGCACGACGAGCTCGTTCGGATCCCCGCGTACTACTGGGAGTTCCAGGGTGGAAAGCCCGTGGAACTGCCGAAGGTCACCGCTGACTGGGTCGACCACCGCCATCTGTTCGACCTGCTGAGCGCGAGCGTCACGCAACCCGGGATGGTCTCGCCCCAGACGGTCCTCGCCGAGAGCCTCGAGCGCCGCGGTCCGGCCGTCTCCTACTGGGAGGGCCCGACGCCCCGGCCCCCCGGAGGCTTCCTTCGCCCCGCGCCCCGCTCCGAGTTCAACCGGGTCGTTCGGGTCATGAAGGGAAGCGAGAGCGTCCAGGTGAGCGAGGTCGGCCAATCCGGCACGCTGCTCTTCGACCCCGGCGCTGAGGGGAGCGCTCTGAGCGAGTACGCCGCCGGGCTGCTCGGTCGCGGCCGCGTCCCCGACTCCGGATCCCAGCCGGCGGAGGTGTCGCCGGAAGTCGACGGGCGCCTCCGCAGCTGGGGGTACGATTGAGCCCGCGCCAGTGTAACGCATTCCTCTTTACGTTGGGTGGTCCGGGGAAGTTCGAGGTCGCTTGAGCGGCTCGGCTCCCGAGGGGACGGCGCCGTCGGCGTCGGACGAGGCGTACTCCCGTTCGCTCCACATCGTCGGCCGTGGCGCGGGCATCATGGTCGTCAGCACCATCGCCCTCTTCCTGTTCAGCTTCGTCGGCCGGGTCCTCCTGGCGCGTGTCTCCTCGCTGCCGGAGTGGGGCGAGTTCAACCTCGGCCT
>JAKIWY010000049.1 GCA_022749835.1 Thermoplasmata archaeon
GAACGAAGGTCTCGGACCTCGACACGGTCAGCACGACGACCGGCACGGCGACCCTCTACCTGAACCCGAACTCGCTGGTGGGCATCGCCTACGACGTCCAGCTCATCGGGAAGCTCGGCGGGGCCACATCCCAGGCGGACGCGCTGGACGCCGCGATGTCCCAGGCGCTCTCCCACGACGAGTCCGCCCTCGCCAACGTCACGACGGTGCCCCGGGTCCTTCTCACCTTCTACGTCGACACGACCGGGTACTGGACGTTCGGCCCCGGTACCTTCGGGGAGGACCTCGTCACTCTCGCTGGGGCGACCAGCATCACCGGAGACGACCCCGCGGCGAACCAGGGGGAGATCTCCGGCTCCTACGTGCTGGCGGCGAACCCCCAGGTCGTCCTCGTCGGCACGGGGTTCGGTCTCAACGTCTCGGACTACAATGTTGCCCCGGACTGGTCGAGCCTTACGCCCGTGAACTCCCCGGGCCACCTCTTGGGAGTGGACAGCACCCTGCTGACCGAACCCGATGCGTCGATGGTCTTCGGTGTCGCCACCCTGATCGGTCTCCTACACCCCGAGCTCTCCGGCGGGACCCCGCTGTAGTCCGGAGGCTCGGGTGACGGCGACCGGGGGCCCGGCCCCTGCGTCACGACACCCATGGCATTGGCGGGCCGCCCTGCTCGTCGGTCTGCTGGCCCTTGCACTGATCCTATCGCCGTTCGTCGGCCCCGTGCCGATCCCTCCCCGCGATGTCGCAGGGATCGTGCTCGAAAAGCTGACGGGCGGGACGTATCCGGCGAACGCGTGCCCCGACCCGGTAGTGGTCGCCGGGCAGATGGTCCCGTGCCCGGTGCTCTTCGTGATCCTATGGGACGCGCGGATCCCCGAGCTTCTCCTGGCGGCCCTCGTCGGAGCCGGCCTCGCACTCGCGGGCGGCACCATGCAGGGCGTCTTTCGAAATCCCCTCGGCGACCCCTACCTGCTCGGCATCTCCTCGGGGGCGGCGCTCGGGGCGGCGGCGGTCTTCGTCTTCGGGGTGGGCTCGCGCACGACCTCCGCGGAGATCGCCCTTCCGGTGTTCGCCTTCGGCGGGGCCATGGGAACGGGTGCGATCGTCCTTCTCGCCTCCCGGTCGCCGCGAGCGACCTCGGAGACGCTCCTTCTCACCGGGGTCGCGCTGGGGGCTTTCTTCTCGGCGCTGATCGCCCTGCTCACCACCCTTCGGCCGAGTGCCGCTGCGCTCCCGCTCACCTTCTGGATCCTGGGTGGATTTGCGGCCGCGACCTGGACCCAGGTCGCCGTGGTGTTCGCGGCGGTTGTGGCGGGGGGGGCGCTCCTGAGCCTGCATGGCAGGGACCTCGACCTCCTCCAGCTCGGGGACGAGAGCGCCCGGGGCCTGGGCTCGGATGTTCGGGTCGTGCGGGAGCGTCTCCTGGCGCTGAGCGCTCTGGTGACCGCGGTGTGCGTCGCCTTCTCGGGGATCATCGGTTTCGTCGGCCTGATCGCCCCGCACGTCGTGCGCAGGGTTCAAGGTCCGAGCTACGGCCGACTGCTCCCGGTCGCGGCGGTCTTCGGCGCGCTCTTCCTCCTGATCGCCGACGACGTCGCCGACTCGGTGCTGGGGGGCGGCGGACTCCTGCCGGTCGGGGTGGTCACCAGCTTCGTCGGGGGACCGTTCTTCCTGTGGATCCTCTACCGTCGGGGCCCCCGGGGGTCTACGTGAGCGCTGCCACGAACCCCGCCGGCCTTCCTCCGTCTCCTCTTGCGCTCGATGAGGTCGGGATCTCCCTCGGGGGGGCCGCCGTGCTGCGGAGCGTGAGCCTCGATCTGCGGCCGGGGGAACTGCTCGCCCTCGTCGGTCCCAACGGCTCGGGAAAGACGACGCTCTTGCGAAGCGCCCTCGGCCTCTTGCCGGTCGCGAGCGGCCGCATCCGGCTCCTCGGGGATGATCCCGCCCAGCTCTCACCCAGGGAGCGTTCTCGCAGGGCGGCGTGGCTTCCTCAGGAGGAGCGGCCGAGCGAGGACTTCTCGGTCGGGCATTTCGTCGCGATGGGGCGCTACCCGCACCTCGGAAGCTACGGCCAGGAGGGCGAGGCCGACCGGCGCTCGGTCGACCGGGCACTCGAGGAGGCCGGGCTCACCGCATTGCGCGACCGCGGCGTGCTCACCCTCTCCGGGGGCGAGCGCCAGAGGGCCCGCTACGCTCGCGCCCTCGCCCAGCAAGCCCCTCTCCTGTTCCTGGACGAGCCGACGACGCACCTCGACATCGGCTTCCAGATCGAGCTGATGCGCCAGCACTCGGCGTTCCGGTCCGCCGCGCCGGGGCGCGCCGTGGTCGCCGCGCTCCACGACCTCAACCTGGCCTGCCGGTTCGCGGACCGGATCGCCTGGCTGAGCCACGGTCGATTGGTCGCCATCGGCTCACCCGGTGACACGGCGACCGCCGAGCGGGTCTTCCAGGTCTTCGGTGTCGAGGCGACGGTCGATCATCGGGGGAAGGAGGTGTTCGTCCTTCCGCCCAAGGCCCGGGCTCCCCCTCCATCGCCCGGCGGGGGGCGCCGTGTGCATGTGGTCTGCGGCGGAGGCAGCGGCCGCACGATACTGGCTCAGCTCTTGGAAGCTGGCCACCGGGTCAGCGCCGGGGCGCTCAACCTTCTGGACAGCGACCAGGAGTTCTGCCAGGAGGCGAACATCCCCGCCGCGGTCGGCGCACCCTTCAGCGAGCTCACGGAACAGGTGCGGGCGGAGAACCGGCGGCTCAGCGAGGAGGCGGAGATCGTCGTCGTCGCGCCGTTCGCTATCGGACCTGGGAACTTGACGAACCTCGAGGACCTCTTCGGTCTCCCGACGAAACGCGATGTCCTCTTGGTGGGCGGCCCGCCCGCTCCGGCTCGGGACTTCTGCGCCGGCCGCGGCCAGTCCGCGTACGACCGCTTGAAAGGCGAGGGGGCCCGGGAGCTCCCGGCGGGAGTCGGCGTGCTCAGCGTCATCGATCGGAGATCGGGCACTCCGGCGAGCCCATCCGCGGATCTCCCCGCAGCTCAATGAGGGGAGAGCGACTGGAACTCCACGGCCGGTGAGGGCCCGCGTTCCTGCACGGCCGTGACGAATACGGGTAGCCGTTCTTCCGTGACCACCACGACCACCTCGACCCCGAGACGAGACGCATCGACGGCCGCGGCGGCCACGCCGAATCGGACGAACGGGAGACGGCTCACGCGGCGCAGGAGATGGGCCGCCTCGAGTCCATCCGCGGCGACGAGGCCGGGGCGCCGTCGCCTGAGCTCCTCGCGCAACCGGGTCTCGGCCCGGCGGTTGTCCCCGGGAAGGGATGGGAGCACGAAGCAGGTGACGCCCCCGGGGGTCATCGGCACGATCCCCTGGAGTTCGTCCACCGTTACGAGCTCCCCCTTGGAGGCGCCCTCGACCGCACGTCCGAACGAACCCTCCGCCCGACCCGGTATCGCCGTCAGCAGGCCGTCCCGCATCGAGAGCTGGACGGTGGAGCCGCCGTGGATCTTCGCCCCGGCGACCGCACGGGAGCGCCGGACCACCTTGAGCTGGGTCAGTCGCTGCTCGAGGTCGTCCCTCAGGTGGTTCATCGACTCATGGAGGTAGGCGATCCCGGAGACGGTCGGTCGGTATCGACCGTCGACCGACTCAACGAGGCCCGCGCGCGACATCTGACGGAACAGGAGGGAGGCGCTCTGCACCGAGACGCCGAGGCGTTCGGCGATCGAGCGCAGCCGCGTGTGCGGATGCATCGTCGATTCGTAGAGGAACAGAAGCTCCGTGGCCCGTCCCCCGGAGCGCAATGACTCCAGGGAGGCGATGGGGTGGGTAGCTCGCTTCCCGGACATCGCGCGGAAGAAGGGACCGGTGATATAGGCGCTCGGTGCCCGTGGCCCCCGCCCGAGCGGCAGACCCCGAGGAGGGCCGCCCATCCGGAGGAAGTACGAGCATTCCGACGAGGACGCGACCCCGGGAGGCGGACCCGACCATTGTCTCGCTCCTGCCGAGCGCGACCGAGATGGCATTTGCGCTCGGCCTAGACGACCAGCTCATCGGGGTCACGGCCGAGTGCGACTTTCCATCGGCCGCCCGAAAGAAACCCGTGGTGGTGCGCTCCGCTCTCCCCACCGCGACGATGACCCCGTCGGAGATCGACCGGGCGGTCAGCCAGCGGCTACGCGAGGGCGGATCCCTTTACGAAGCCGACGAGCAGCTGATTCGCCGGTTGGCTCCAGATATCATCGTGACCCAGAACCTCTGCCAGGTCTGCGCTCCTTCCGGCAACGAGCTCTCAAAGCTCCTCAAGGTGCTTCCCAAGCCGCCGAAGGTCCTCTGGCAAAGTCCCCACAGTATCGAGGAGATCTTCGACTGCCTCACCGAGCTCGCCGGGGCGACGGGACGCGAGGAGCGGGCTCGTCAGTTCGTCGCCGGGGCTCGTAAGAGAATCGGGGCGGTGCGAGCCCTGGTGGCCAACGCCCACGCTCCCGCGAAGGTGTTCATGATGGAATGGACCGACCCACCCTACTGCTCCGGTCACTGGGTGCCGGAGATGATCGAGGCCGCCGGCGGGGTGGATACTCTCGCACGCAACGGAGTGGACTCGGTCCGAGTGAGTTGGGAGACGATCGCCGCCGCCGCCCCCGAGACCCTCGTCCTCTCCCCGTGCGGGTACGACCTCCGCGGTGCCGTGGAGAGGGCACGCCCGCTGCGCAGGATACCGGAGTTCACCTCGACCCCGGCGATGCAAAGGGGGCGAGCGTTCGCGGTCGACTCGAGCGGGTACTTCTCACGGCCGGGGCCCCGTGTGGTCGAAGGAGTGGAGCTTCTCGGGCACCTGTTCCATCCTGACCTCGTCGAATGGAATGGGCCCAAGGACGCCTTCTCGGCGATCGGACCGGGCTAGACGAACCGGATCGGGGCCCGCCCCAGGGCGGGCCATGATAGGTCTCGGGGAGTGGATGCCGGCAACCGCTCCGACGTCATCGGAGGGCGGAGGGGCGTCAACCTAGTTGAGGATCCAAGTGTCGCTCAGGGCCGTCGTGCCGGATCGCCCGCCGAAGAGCAGCATGTAGCCGAAGCCGAAGACCTGGGTGCTCCGATAGTTGTCGAACGTCATCGAAGCGCCCTCCCGGGCCCCCGGGCGCATCGTCAGGCTGAGGTTGAACCAGGTCCCGCCATTGTACCCCGCATTGAACAACCAGGTAACCGAATACCCCGGATGACTCCCACCCCCCGCGAGTTCACCGAAGAGAACGTCCCCGTGGGCGACCCGCTGTGAGTCGTAGGCCAGCGCCATCCAGTACGTGGCGGGAGGCTGGCTCTTCGGGGTGGCGAGGGTCCACTTTCCCGCCCAGAAGGTCCACGTGCTGTTCCCACCGAAACCGGTCGAGCCGCCCACGTAAACGGGGGAGCCACCGTTGCCGGTCCCATCGTTCGAAATCGCCGAGAAGCGCCCGTGGAACGGCTGCGATCCAGTCAAGGGGATCGCCGCCCATTTTCCATGGCGGAACGCCCACAGGTCCGTGAGGTTGGCCACGAGGCTTGCCCCTCCACCGATGACGACTTCCCGAGTATTCCCGTAGTAGGTCGCCTGGGCGAGATAACGCGCCGGTGGAGACGACGAGGGAGCGAGCCGGCTCCATTTCCCGCCGACGAACGACCATGTGTCGTTCATCGCCGAGGAGCCGTTGCGGCCCCCGAACATTACGAGATATCCGGTGACCCGGTCCCACACCATGGAGGCCCCCCAACGGGCGGACGGACCGCTCACGTTGAGCTTGCTCCACGTCCCGCCCTGGTAGCTCCACGTGTCCGCGAACGGCCGGATGCTCCCGTTCGTCCCCCCAAAGAGAACGACGTAATGGTCCTTCTCGTCGTCCGCCATGGCGGCGGCGTAGCGGGCGGACGGGTGCACTCCTCCCGTGGGGGCGACCTTCATCCAATGGGCGACGTGCAACGGAGCCGGGGATCCCGATGCTGGGATTCCCCCAACCGCTCTCGCCCCAACGGAAGGGAACGAGAAGATCAGCGCGAGTGCCAAAGTCGACAGGGTCGCCCACATCGTCGCCCGGCGGCGAGGGCGTCGATGAATCTCGTCGAGTCCAATGCCGGCCATCGCTGGACCGGTTCGCCCGCGCCCGATCACGTTCTTCCCCGCTCAACGCACCCAAATCGCGTAATCCACAAACCCGTATGAACCTGCGGAACGAGCCGGTGTGACGCGTCCATTGGATAGAACCCGGAGTAGCGGTCGAGGGCCCCTTGGGTCGTGGAGCACCGCAAACGGTGGAAGCAGGCGATGGAAACCGTCGCAACGTGGACGCCTCAAGCCTCTCCCCCGGAGGGAAAACGACCGGCTCCCCGGGAAAAAGGCTAAGACCCAGCGACCCCCCCGTTTATGCGGAGGGAGCATAGGCTAACCTGGTAGACCGGCGGGCTCCAGTCAGGGTCCCCAACGGGGACCCTGGGATTTGGTAATGCGGAGGGGTGCAGAGTGCCCCGATGACGATTGACTGGAGCGCCAGGAGAGACCCGCATATCGGGGTTCAAATCCCCGTGCTCCCATCTCCAACCGTCCGGAAGGTGCCGCGCGGAATCGATCACTTTCGCGCGGGCACTGCCTGCTTCAGCCCTCGGGGGCGAAGCGCCCGTTTCCGGTACATCTCCAACGTGTGCGTCGACGTGCCGAATCGTCGCCTTCTACAATGCCAACGCCGGCGGTCCGCGGTTCGGGGGGTTGGGGGGTCAGGGACCGAGGGCGCCCAAGTCGACCGCCCGTTCCCCGGAGCCTCGCCGACGGCCTACCTTATGGCGTCCGCGAGCTCCCACCGAACGTGGGGGCCCAAGGAGTTTCGGGGGCAGCGGTCGAACGGGGCCCCCTCGCGGATACACGCCTTAGCACCATCCTACTGTTCGTCCAGGACTTTCCGCGAATGCTCGCGTTCTATCGAGACACCCTCGGGCTCGGTCTGATTCGCGCGAGTGAACGGTTCGCCGGCTTCCGGACTCCCGGGGGCGGGGGGATCTCCCTTCACGCGGGTGCGACCTCTTCCGCTGCGCCCGGCGCGATGGTCGTTCTCGAGTTCGAGGTGAAGGATATCGACGCCACCGTCGCTCGGCTCAAGACGCTGGGGGTCGAGGTGGGCCCGATCCGGGACGAGGTGTTCGGACGGATCGCCGTGTTCGACGACCCCGAGGGCCATCACCTCGGCTTGGAACAGCGCCGCGCGCGGTGACGGCGCCCTCGTAGGGATTCGGCTACCGCGCGGCTCACGGGACCCTCGGTAGCAAATCTCGAGGGGCGCTGGGGTCTCTTCTTCCGGAATCCCACACCGCCCGCCCCCGGGTCCCCCGGCGGCGCCCCTTCCGACCCTGCGGTGACGATATGTCGGGTGGGAGGGGTGGTAGGGTGGGGTCACTTGGTGGCCGAGGTGGCAACATCGCCCCCGCGTGCCCAGCCCACCCCCGCTACCCCCCGCGTCCCAGGGGTCGGCATCAGCTCGACCGGGGTTTTCGCCATCAGCATCACCATCCAGCTGATCGGGTACGTCTCGACGTACTTTCTCGTTCACCATGTCCCGGGCGGAAACTCGGGGCTCGCCCTCCTCGGAACCGTCCAGCTCTACCTGATCATCGCCTCGTCGATCAACGGCATCGGAGACTTGCGGATCGGATCCGCCTTCGTCTACTTCGTCTCCCGCGGGAAGCCGGCTCGGGACACGACGAGCACGTACTTCGTGCTCCGGCTAACGATGGTCGCGCTCGCTGGTACCAGCCTGTGGGTCCTCGGTCCCCTCTTGAACTACACCTCGAACACCGAGGAGATCGAGATCTTTGCGGTCTTCATGGTCCTCCCGATCCTCTGGTCGATCTCCACCGTCTACACCCAGGTCATGGTCGCCGAGGGCGACTCGGTCCGTGGCCAGTACCCGCTGCTCGTCGAGTCGATCGTGCGCACGAGCCTGCTCGTGCTCGTCGCCTTCCTCGCCCCGACGATCTGGGCGATGACGCTCGCCTACCTCGTAGGTGCCATCGCCTCCATCGCGATCTCCCTCCCGCTCGTCTCGAGACTCCTCGGCCCGTTCCGACGGGCGGAGGCGGTCAACATGTTCCGTTTCGCCTGGCCCCTCATGGGTAGCCTGTTCCTGATGTACGTCGCGACGAACGCCATCCCGTTCTTCGTCAACGCGTCGCTCGGCTCGGAACACCTGTTCGTCTTCACCGCTGCGAACGGCTTCCGCATCCTCGTCCTGCAGCTCCCCGTCGCCATCACGACCCCTCTATTCCCTCACCTCGCCTCGCTCCACGCCCGGCGCGAGTACGAGGAGGTCCGGGCGCGCACATGGAAGGCGTTGCGCTACACCGCGATGATCGTCGTCCCCACGGTCCTTGCGCTGGTGGTCTACCGGACGAACGTCCTCAACCTCCTCTACACCACACCGGTCGCGAACCAGGGGGCGATCAGCCTCGCCATCCTCGCGGCCTCGGCGATCCCCCTCGCCCTCAGCCAGATCATCGGCAACTCTCTCAATTCTATCGGAAAGCAACGCCTCGAGTTGTACCTCACGAGCGGCCAAGTCGTCGCCCTGTTCGGCTCCGCACTGCTCCTGCTGCCGCCGATCTCGCTCTTCCACCTGCCGGGCCTGACCGCGGCTGCGGTCGCCGTCCTATTCTCCTCGATCGTCGCGCTGGTCTTCAACACGTACTTCATGGAGCGGATGCTCGGCGTCCGGATCCAGCCGATGCCGATCCTGACCATCCTGCTGAGCGCCGCGGCGAGCTTTCTTGCGGTCTCCCGCCTGAACGCGATCTCCCGGGTGAACGCGGTCATCCCGGTGAGCCGCTGGTACGTCCTCATTCCCGCGATACTGCTCGGTTTCGCGGTCTACGTCCTCGTCCTCGCGCTCACCGGGGAGCTCTCGAAGGAGGACGTGAAGGTGATCACGGCCTCCCTCGGCCTCCCCGAGCGTATGGGGCTCGCGTTCGGCCGGATCTGCTGGCGGGACCACGCCCCCGCCGTCAACGGCGTCGCCGACATGCACCCGGCGGGCCTCCTGGGCCCGGTGTCGGGCGGGGAGGCGAACTTGGGGCCTCCCCTGTTGGTCGGCGGCCTCTCCGAAACGATCTCCGAGGACGAGGTGGGCGGGCGCATTCCTCCCGGGGAGTGACCGGGGACTCCGGGGTCCGAACGTATCTCCCGGACCGAGCATCCGAGGGCTGTGCGCCTGGCATCCGACTACTCGTGGCGGAAGTGACCGACCGTCC
>JAKIWY010000005.1 GCA_022749835.1 Thermoplasmata archaeon
CGCGGTAGACTCGCCAGCCCAGCAGGGTCAGCACTGGATTGACGTAGATCATGTCAGCCCCGACGTAGACCAGAGCGACCACGAAGAAGATGACGCCCAACGTGACAGCGGTAGTGTGGTTGGGTAGTGCCTGTCCAACGAACGGGAAGATGTAGGTCAGAATGTAGGCGACGTTGTCGGTGTCCATCCGATACGCTTCAGCGACAATCAGCGGCGTCGGAGAGACTTCGCTTGTGTACCAGCGAAGAAACCACAAGCCCGCGGAACCGGCGATGATCGCGCCGATCGGGAGGACGATCCAGCAACCGAACCCAGCCCCGTCTACGAACACGAAGATGAACCAGAGAGGCAGGTATGAGCTTAGGAACAGAAGCAACTTGGTCGGCCAGCTCAACACGGACTATATTCCCCCCTCTCCCCAGCTCCTGCATCCGGCCGCCATGTAACCCTACGGACCGACGCGCAAGAACCTCTCCGAAGAGCATCCGACTCGGGAGTTGAATCCAAGGTTGCCCTCCTGTCCCGAGGTGTTACAGCCCCAAACCGGAGTCTTGGTGGTCCCGAGAAGTGACAGAACGCCACCCACGCTAACCCGCGAAATGTAACGCCCCCACACGCCTGACGCCCCTCCCACGAAAAGAAACAAAACCGTCTTCAGGGGCACGAGCGCGAAACCTCGATGGTCCGGGGGAGACGGTGCACGGCGGAGCCGACGTCCCGAGGGTTATCGGCCCCACCGCCATCGGGTGGATACCCATGAGACGGTCAATAGGGAGGATCATTGCCGGTGTTCTCCTCCTGGGTTCGGGGGTCATGCTCGTCACTTGTCTTTTCGTCGGCTGGTATACTTCCGCCATCGTGCCCAGCAGCGGCGGCGCCCCCGTGATTGCCGAGACATTCTACCCCGTGGGTGTTCACTCCTACGCCACCGGCTTCTTCGACGGTCAACCTCACCATTTCGACGCGTGGACCGACTACTCCTCCGCGGACCTCCCGCACGACGCGACCCTCTACGGGTCGCTATCAATCGCCCTGGTCGCTGGAGCCGTGCTGGCGTTACTTCTCGGGGTGTTGACACTCGTCGCCCGCGGGGGGTCCCGGCGGTGGCCGGCTCCCCTGGTTGCCCTCTTCATCACGGGACTCGCGGTCATGCTGCCTATGCTCATGGTCTACCTGCAGCCACCGACATTGTGCTCGGAACCCTCGTTCGCCTGGCCGGGCCCGACTCCGGTGGGTTCCAATTCGACGGCGGCGGGGTCGCAATGCGGATGGGTCCTGAACGCCGGGAACGGTGAATTTACCGGCTTGCCGTCGCCGCCCGGTCCCCAATCGACGTTCGCCGGTGCTCAGGCGGGGTTCTTCGGAAGCTACACCCACACCTGGGGTCCGGGGCCCGGCTGGTACCTCTCGATCGGTGCGGGCGGTCTCGCGGGGATGGGCGCGATCGTGCTGGGACGTCAGGTCGTAGGTAGACCTTCGGACGGAGTCCGGCCCCCCCCGAACAACGCCCTCGCTCCCTGAGTACTTCGGAAGCCGTCGAAGCCCCGGAGCGAGATCGAGGATCCCAGGGCCAAGAGCGCGACGACCGTCACGAATAGGGAGTACCATCTCGAGGTGAGCAGGCCCAGGCCGAGGGTGAGGACCAGGATGACGGTCGCGCTGGTGAGACGCGCGTTCATCAGCACGGAGACCGGCCCGGCGAGCCGACGCCCCATGAAGCGCGCGGCCAGCGGAAAAATCGCGGCGATCTTCAGGACGGTCGCCGCCCCAGCGAGAACGATGAGCAGTGGCCAATTCGCGAGGACGAACCCGAGATCCACCCGGAGGCCGACCGCGAGGAAGTAGACCGGAACGAACAGCGCGAACGCGAGCTTGCGCATGTCGACGATGAACGGCTCGTCGACCCACTGGGAGAAGATGAGCCCCATCAGGAAGACGAACAGGATTCCGGGGACTCCCACGAGGGCGGATAGCAGGGCCAACAGCGCGAGAGAGAACAGCAGGGTCCGGGCCGGGAGGTTTGAAAACGTGACGGGCGACCCCGGGCCCGAGACGCGGCGTGCCAACCTCGGAAGGAGAATCGCCGCGACGGCGAGCGCGGCGAGGACGCCGAGCGTGAACACGAACGCCGGGGCGCTCAGGAACGTCGTCGTCGTGATGGCCAGATCCTCGACGAGATTGACGGAGAGCGTCGCCGCGAGGACGAGGCGGCCGAACGGCAGGTTCGTGAGATCGTACTGCTGGAGCGTCGTGTAGACGATGGAGATCGAGGTGTCGGCGAGCACCGTCGCGCCGATCACGCTCACCAGGAGGGGGGCCCGGACCACGTAGACCAGGACGAGCAACAATCCAACGAACGGCACGAGGAAGCCGCCGAGACCCATGACCATCGCCTTGCGGAAATGGGCCCGCAGGAACGCGACGTTGGTCTCGATCCCGGCGAGGAAGACGATCAGGAGGGCGCCCAGCGTGAGGATGGCGTCTGTCCCGACCGGGAGCTGGAAGGAGAAGAAGAAGGCGAGGAGGATGCCGGCGAGGATCTCGAGCGCCGTGATCGGAAGCTGCGTCGCCCGCGCGACGAGCGCCGTGACGATGACGACGCCAAAGACCACGACCAGGTCGAAGTCCAGGGGGTTGAGCGAGGTCATGGAGTGGGTCGCGCCAAGCCTTCTACCCCAAGGGTCGCGGAAAAGCATTCGCTCGCAAGGACGGCGCGCCCTGGGGCGTCGTCTGCGAGAGGCGTTCTCCTCGTCAAGCCGGATGAACCGCCGCCTGATAGGAGGGCCACGAGCTCTCCGCCACGAGGTTATCCATGCTGACCGGCACGCCAGTCATCCTGCTCCGAGAGGGGACCGAACGGGCGACGGGAAAGGACGCGCTGCACGAGAACATCGCGGCGGCGCGAGCGGTCGCCGAATCCGTGCGATCCACCCTCGGCCCGCGCGGAATGGACAAGATGATGGTCGACTCCCTGGGCGACGTCGTGATCACGAACGACGGGGCGACCATCCTCAAGACGATCGAGATCCAGAACCCCGCGGGCAAGATGCTCGCCGAGGTCGCCAAGGCGCAGGACCAGGAGTGCGGCGACGGCACGAAGAGCTCGGTGATCCTGACCGGCGAGCTGCTCAAGCGCGCCGAGGAGCTCCTCGACGAGCGAGTCCACGCGACGCTGATCGTCCAGGGGTACCGGATGGCCGCCGAACAGGCGGTCAAGCTCCTTCGAGAGATCGCTCGGCCGGTCCGCCGTTCGGACACCGACCTCCTCAAGCGGATCGCGATGACCTCGATGATGTCGAAGGGCGTGGCGGGCGACCGCGAGCTTCTCGCCGATCTCGCCGTGCGCGCGGTCGATGCCGCGGTCGAGGAATCCGGGGACCGTCTCGTGTTCGACCGGAAGAACGTCCAGATCGTCAAGCGGAACGGCGAGAAGATCTCCGACTCCGAACTCCTGTTCGGGCACGTCGTGCAGCGCGAACCGGCCCGGCAGGACATGCCGAAGTCCGTCCGCAACGCGCGCATCGCCATCCTCGAGGCTGCCCTCGAGGTGAAGAAGACCGAATTCGGCTCCGAGATCCGGATCACCGAGCCGTCCCAGATCCAGTCGTTCCTGGACCAGGAGGCGAAGATGCTCGAGGTGATGGCCAACGCCGTCCTCGCCGCCGGGGCGAACGTCGTGCTGGTCGAGAAGGGGATCGCCGACCCCGTCGCCCAGTCGCTCTCGAAGGCCGGGGTCTATGCCGTCTCCCGCGTCCCTCGCAAGGACCTTGAGCTCATCGCGAAGGCGACGGGCGCCCGGCTCACGGACCGGGCGGTGGACCTCTCGGAAGCCGAGCTCGGCCAGGCCGCGCTCGTCGAGGAGCGGAGGTTTGGGGAGGACCGACTGACGTTCCTCACCGGGGCTCCGCACGCTCGCAGCGTCTCCCTGTTGATCCGCGGGGGGACCGAGCACGTGGTGGACGAGGTCGAGCGGTCGATCGTCGATGCGATTTCGACCGTCGGCCTCGCCCTCGAGGACGGTCTCGTGACGACGGGCGCCGGTGCGGCCTGCGCGGAGCTCGCCCTTCGCCTGCGGGAGTACGCCGGGAGCGTCGGGGGTCGGGAGCAGATGGCGGTGCGGGCGTTCGCCGATGCGCTCGAGATCATCCCGAGCACCCTCGCCGAGAACGCCGGGATGGACACCATCGGGACCCTCCTCGAGCTGCGCCGCCGGCATGCCGAGGGGGACCTCCACGCCGGGGTCGACGTGCTCCACGGCAAGGTCTCCGACATGCGGGAGGCAGCGGTCGAGCCGTTGCGGGTCGGCCTTCAGATTCTCCAAGGGGCGACCGAGACCGCATCGATGCTCCTTCGCATCGACGATGTGATCTCCTCGAAGTCGAGTTCTCCCGGCGGCCGTGGCGGGCACCCGAAGTCCCGGGGAATCGAGGAGTAGTCAGGGTCCCGATTCAGCCCCCCTCCCATTGGCGAACCCGTCCGATGGGCCCTCGTCCTCCCGGGGGAACAATATGGCCGTCTTCTCGGGGAGGCTCTCGCGGTGCCGAAGGCGCAACCAACCCTCCTCCGTCACAGTTCGAGGGGCCCGGAGAGGTGCCGGAGGCGAGCTCCCAAGCTGTCGTATAACACTATGAATACGTATAAGTAAGCATTCCGCGCACGTGTATCATCGTCGCCCGGAGGGGCGAGACCAATGGAAGGCAAAACGAAGGTACGCGCCGTATACGCCGCAACGATCATCGCGGTCGCCGCGATGGCTGGTGGTTTCGCCCTGGCCGCCGTCTTGTCCTCGACGATGGTCAATCAGAGCGCGAACTTCTACGAAGGTGGCAACACCGGGGCGAACGGCTACGGCTCCCCCGCCCTGAAGGTCGCCGTCTCTCCCGCGGCCGTCGCCTCGTGCACGTCGACCACGCAGCTGGTCAGCGTCTCGGGCGGGACGGGAATCGTCGTCCTCTCGAACACGACCGGTAGCGCCGTGTGCAAGACGGGAGACTTCGCCGAGGAGTTTACCCTCTCCTTTTCCGCGACCGTGACCACCCAGACCAACACGTTCACTGTGACAAGCCTCGTCGGCGGCGGCACAGTGATGACGAACAGCGGCACCGTGACCGTCGGTACCGGTGCGTCGAGCGCGTTCACCGCGACGGTGGACATCTTCGTCGACTACGGAGCCGTGAACCCTCCCCCCGGCGGGATCACCACACTCGACCTGGTCGTTCAGTAACGCGAACCCCCTTTCCGCTGCGGCCGGCGAAAGCCGGTCGCGGCCTCCCTTTCTTCTCTTCCTCTTTGTCGAATTCCGGCGTAGGACGCTCCGGCGGCTACGCGACGTCTCCCAGTGGGGCGGCCCCACGCCTCGCGGCGCTCGCTATACGTCCTCGACGCGCGGTATAACCGCGGAGCGATCGCTTACCGACGGTCCGCTAGTTTATCTATCGCGCCGGTCCCCGGTTTCCTCAGCTATCGAAGGGGGCGCCGGGAAAATGGAGAAGCAAACGAAGGTCCGCGCGGTGTATGTGGCCACCGTTACTGCCGTCCTCGGCCTGACGATCGGCTTTGCTCTGGCCGCCGTCCTTTCCTCGACGAACGTCGCCCAAACGGCGAGCTTCTACCAGGGCGGTAACTCCGGCGTCACCGGCTACACGACTCCTAGCCTGCAGGTCACGACCACGCCGGCCGCCACCACGACCTGCACGAGCAGCACTCAGACCGTCACCTCGTCGGGCGGAACCGCCCAGGTGATCCTCTCGAGCACTACGGGGGGAACCGTCTGCACTACGGGCGACTTCTCCGAAGAGTTCGTCTTCTCGTTCGCTGGCACCGTCGCGACGCAGACGGACACGTTCACTATCACCACTCAGGTCGGGGCCGGAACCGTTCAGACGAACACCGGCACCGTGACCGTCGGGACGGGGACCTCGAGCTCATTTGCCGCCACCGTCGATGTGTTCGTCGACTACGGCGCTGTGAACCCCCCCGCGGGCGGGGTCAGCGTTCTCGACGTCGTCATCCAGTGACCGTGGCCATGCCCACGGCGCCGCCGTTGAACAGGCGGAGCCATCGCTCGACCCCGTCCCCCCAACCGTTCGGGGGACGGCACGCTCCCCGACTCCGTCCGATCACTCCCCCGGCGCGCTCTCGCGGCGGCCCAGAGGTCAGGTAGAATGCGCGCGCGCCCGGAGGTCAGCTACCGGAGGGGCGCCCGTCCGCCCGTCAGCGTCGCCCCGAAGGCCGGGGCGTCGGTCCCTCTCGTCAAGCGCCTCGAGTCGGCGCTCCCTCTCTTCATCGCCGCCGCGGTGGCCGCCATCCTTTCGTTCGTCCTGTTCGGCAGCTCGGCGCACATCGCGAACTCGCACTATCCGCTGTGGGGCCTGATCGCCGCCATTGGGGCGGTCACCGCGGTCGGAGGGGTGGTGGCCGTGTACGCCGCGGGGAGCGCAGAGGGGACCGGGTTCGAGGCCGCGGCAGACGGGACATCGGTCGTCGTACCGATCGGTGAGTGGCGGGAGATCCAGCGCCAGCTGCACCGCCAGTTGGAGCGCTACGAGCCGCCCCGAGAGGGGGCTCCATTGCCCGGCGGTGCCGCGGCGGCGGTCGCCCGGGCCGCACCGTCCCTGACGCGCGACTCCATGTACGTCCCGGCGTCCCGCCCCGCCCGTCCGGCTCCCGTGGCCCGTCCCCCTCCGAAACCGTCGGCGCCCATGAAATCCCCGGTCGCGATCTCCCTTTCGAACGTCCCGAAGGAATGGGAGGAGTCCGCCACCTCCTCGCTCGACACCGTCCAACTCGCGAGCGACCTGGACCGGTTGATCTCCCAGATCCACCGTGCCCAGGGAACTTCTCCCGAGAGCATCGAGCCCCGACGGGCCGAGGCACCACCCGCGGATTACCGGCCGCCGCCGTCGACCGAGCTCCTGCCGAGGACCGGGGAGGACGGACCAAGGCCTTCCATGACGGTCCCACTGCCGAGGGAGCTGCGCTCACCGAAGGGTGGTGCGCCCGCCCCCCTTCCCGAGAGCCCGCCGGGACTCCTACCCCCGAAGACCGAGGTCGAGCTCCCGAAGGAGTTCGTCGAGTTCGTCAAGGAGTGGTACACCGAGCAGGAGAGCCGCAAGAAGCAGAGCCCCTCGAAGACGAAGGCGGACCTCGCGGCGGCCCAGGCACAGTGCGTCTCCTGCGGTCGTCCGTTGGTCGGCGGCCGCTCCGCCCTCGACTGCGCCTCGTGCGGCGGGGGACTCTGCGACGACTGCGCCCAGGTCGCCTTGGCCCCGATCCATGGTAGACGCTGCCCAGATTGCGTCGCCACTGCCCCGGATTGGGACGAAGCTTCTCGGCCGCACTGATCGGGCACGAACGGTTCCTGCCCTGCCGGGCAAGGGCCCCGCGCTCCCGCCCTTAGCCAGCGGAATTGGGGGATCCGGCTCGAGGCCCGTGCGGCCGACGGGCCCTCGGGACGTCGCCTTCCGCGCGGGGAGGGTTTATCGAGCGGTGCGCGACTGTGGCCGGCCGTGGAAGCGTATTTTCGCGCGGTCGAGGCCGAGGTCGACCGCGCCTACGCAACCGCCGAGCGCGCCCGTCAGGTCGGGCTCGACCCCGAGCTCGTCCCCGAGATCCCGAGGGCGAAGGACATGGCCTCCCGGGTCGAGAAGCTGCTCTCCCACCTGCACGTCGACGGGATCTCCGAGGAGATCCGCGAGCTTGCGCGCGAGATGCCGAGGGAGGAGGTCGCGCTCACCATCGCGCGCCGCCTCGCGGCCGACACGACGCGCGGCACATCGCTCGAGGAGCGCGTGGACGCAGCGCTGCGCGTGGGTCTCGCCATCCTGACCGAGGGAATCCTCGTGGCGCCCCTCGAGGGGCTCGCCGAGGTCCACCTTCGACCCGACCGCAGCGGGGGCTCCTATCTCGAGCTCTACTATGCCGGCCCTATCCGCGCAGCCGGGGGCACCGCCCAGGCGGTGAGCGTGCTGCTCGCGGACGTGGTCCGACGGGACCTCGGCCTCTCCGCCTACCGGCCCGAGGCCGGAGAGGTCGAGCGGTACAAGGAGGAGCTGCCGCTCTACAAGCACCTCCAGCATCTCCAGTACGCCCCCTCCGCCGAGGAGGTCGACCTCGTCGTCCGGAACGTCCCGGTCTGCATCTCGGGCGAATCGACGGAGGGCGACGCCGAGGTGAGCGCGTTCCGCAACCTGGAACGGGTGCCGACGAACGGCATCCGCGGCGGGGCCTGCCTGGTGATCGCCGAGGGGCTATGCCAGAAGGCGGCGAAGCTTCGCAAGATCGTCGACAAGCTCGGCCTCACCGGCTGGGAGTTCCTGGACCGGCTCGGCCACAAGAGTTCGGAGGAGCCGGAGGGCGCGAGAGGCCCCAAGTACCTCGCCGAGGCCCTCGGCGGCCGCCCGATCCTTTCGTACCCCGGGCGACCCGGAGGTTTCCGGCTGACGTATGGGCGCGCCCGGACCGCGGGACTTGCGGCGTGCGCGGTGAACCCGGCGACGATGGTGATGCTTCGGCACTTCGTGGCCGTCGGCACCCAGGTGAAGCTCGAGTATCCGGGCAAGGCGACCGCGATGGGTCTTTGCGATACCATCGAAGGGCCGATTGTCGAGCTCGATGACGGCCGGCTCATCGCGGTCCATGACATCGAGAGCGCGGAGGCGGTCCTCCCCCACGTCCTGCAGATCGTCGACCTCGGAGCCCTGCTCGTTCCGTTCGGTGAATTCCTCGAGAACAATCGGGCCTTGGTCCCGGGCGCCTACTCGATCGACTGGCACCGGGAAGAGCTGCTCGCCGCGGGAGCCCCACCCTCGGCGTTGCGCCCGGGCAGTTACGCCGATGCGGTGGCGGCCGGGCACGCGTACGCGGTGCCGCTCCACCCCGAGTTCCTCCTGTTCTGGCACGACGTGAGCGCCTCCGAGCTCCGCAGACTCTCCGAGTTCGTCGCCGAGAACGGCCGCCTGGTAGGGGCCGGTCGACTTCGCCTGGTCGCACCCAAGGAGATCCGCGAGCTGCTCATCGTTCTCGGCTTCCTTCACGAACGCACCGACGGCGGGGCGATCCTCGGGGAGCCGAACCTCTCCGGGGCGCTGGTCGGGGGCCTCGGGCTGTCGCCGTCCCCCTCGGGGGAACGGCTCGCCCGCCGGGTCCCCCTCCTGGAGTCCGCCGAGGAGCCGTTGACGCTCGTCAGCCGACTTGCCGGCGTGGAGATCCGGGCTCGCGCTCCCTCACGGGTCGGGGCCCGAGTCGGGCGACCGGAGAAGGCGCGCCAGCGCAAGATGAGCCCGAACGTCCACGCGCTCTTCCCGCTCGCCGAGGCCGGCGGCAGCCACCGCTCCCTTTCGGAGGCCGCCCGTCGCACCGCGCGGGAGGGAACGGTCGTCCAGCTGGGAGTGCGCAAGTGTCCGGACTGCCACCTCGCCACGGTCTGGCTACGGTGCGCCTGCGGCTCGCACACCGAGCCGACCGGGGAGGTCGTGAGCGAGGCATTGCCCGTCGGCCGGTTGTGGACGGACGCGCTCGAGCGCCTGCACGTTCGATCCGTCCCCGAGGTCAAGGGCGTCAAGGGCCTCACCTCGCCCGGCAAGGTCCCCGAGACCCTGGAGAAGGGGATCCTCCGGGCCACCCACGGCGTCTCGGTCTACCAGGACGGGACCGCGCGCTTCGACCTGACGGACCTCCCCCTCACCCACTTCCGGCCGCGCGAGATCGGGCTCTCCCTCGAGAAGGCGGCGTCGCTCGGATACACCACCGATTGGACGGGAGTGCCGCTCACCGACCGGGAGCAGCTGCTCGAGCTCGCCCCCCAGGATCTGATCGTTTCGCGCTCCTGCGGCACCTACTTGCTCCACCTGGCGCAGTTCGTGGACGACGAGCTCGTTCGCCTCTACGGCGTCGAGCCGTTCTACGGCTCGAAGAAGGCGGAGGACCTGCAGGGGGCGATCGTCATCGCGCTCGCCCCGCACACCTCCGGCGGCGTCGCGGGCCGCATCATCGGGTTCACCGAGGGGGAGGCCTGCTTTGCCCACCCCGTCTTCCACGCGGCGAAGCGGCGCAACTGCGACGGCGACGAGGACTCGGTGACGCTGCTCTTGGATGCGCTCCTCAATTTTTCACGCTCCTATCTCCCGAAGAGCCGCGGGGCCCTGATGGACAAGCCGCTGGTCCTGACGACGCGTCTGGACGTCACCGAGGTCGACAAGGAGGCGCACAACCTGGACGTCGCCTCGCACTACCCGCTCGCCTTCTACCGGGCGGCGGCCGCGGGAAGGCCGGCGAAGGAGGCCGAGGGGCTCATCGAGACGGTGGGAAAGCGGATCGGTGGGAGCGAGACGCTCAAGGCCTACGGGTTCACGCACGACACCAACGACATCGCCGGCGGGCCGGTCTTCTCGGCGTACCGGGAGGCCGGTTCGATGCACCGGATCGTGGAGCGTTCGCTCACCCTCACCGCGCAGATCCGTGCGGTCGACGTCGCGGACGCCGTGACGCTCGTGCTCAACTCGCACTTCCTGCCCGACCTGATGGGGAACCTGAAGAGCTTCGCGACCCAGAAGTTCCGCTGCAAGCGCTGCGGGGAGTCGTACCGCCGCCCCCCCCTCTCCGGACACTGCACGAAGAAGGCCGAGAAGGGTCCGCCGTGCGACGGCGACCTACTCCCGACCGTCTTCGAGGGGGCGGTGCGGAAGTACCTGGGCCTTTCCCAGCGCCTCGCCAAGACCCCCGGGGTCACGCCGTACCTTCGGCAGCGGATCGACCTGCTCGAGTCGTCGCTTGCGACGATGTTCCCCGGCACGCCCTCCCAGACGACGCTCGACACGTACCCCAACGACCTCCCGTCGGGCGAAGGGTAGGACGGGGCGTTCCGCCACGCCGGGCGGCAAGGGCAAAATACACGGCTCCCGCTGGTACGGCTGCGGGCTTGTAGGGTAGTCTGGACTATCCTTTTGGCCTTCGAAGCCAAAGACCTGGGTTCGAATCCTCCGGCGACGCCGGCGGCGAAACTCCCAGCAAGCCCGTCCGCACCGTCGCCTTCGCTATCGGAAGTACGCCGGTTGGTGGGGAGCGCTGCGCTTCTCCTCTTCGGGTTTCATCGCCTCGACGACATCGACGGCGAGCAGCGCATTGAGCGGGATCATCCGAAGCCGGCCCTTCTCTTCCTTCACCGTGTCGTCGAGCTCGATCGCGAGCTGGTTGTCGCCCCCGACCGAGATGAGGCCCCGGAACAGGCCGTTCGACAACAGCGCCTCCTCGCGACCGCCGGCGGAGCGGACCCGGATGCGCGAGCCGACCGTGAGCAGCAGTGCCGGCGGCTTCTTCTTGTCGTTCTCCGCCTCGGGGCTCATCGGCTCGCCCCCTTCTCCTTGGGTGCGGCCTTCGGCGGCGGGCCCTTCGGGGGGGGGCTTTCGGCGCGCGGCGCTTCGATCAGCGTCTGCAAGTGATTCACGGTCTCCCGGTATCGGCGGAGCGCATTCTGGGCGTTCGCTTCGGTGAAGTCCCACGCCTTGGCGAGGTTGCCGTAGCGCAGGCGGTATCCCTTGCGTCCCTTGCCATCGTTCGCGCCGCCGACCTCCTCCAGCATGTCGAGGGACTTCAGCCTGTTGATATGGCGATAGACGCTCGGCTTCGACGTCTTGAGGACGGCGGTGAGCTCGTCGGCGTACCACGGGCGGCTCGTGTCCTTGAGGAAGCATTCGCGGACCAACCGGTAGGCGATGCTCTCGGAGACCGGGCCCTCCCCGGCCCTGGCATCTTGCCCCTCGGGAAGGTAGCCGACCATCCGAAGGAACTCCGTGAGCACCTCGTCGAGATCGCTCACCGGGGTGAGCGGGGTGGTGTAGCGCAGCACGAGCTCGAACGGCATTCGGTCCCCACGGCCCGTACCGGCCCCGGGATAAATCCCCCGCGTCGAGCTGCGGCAACGAAAGCGGTTTTACGGCTACCCGCGTCCGCTACCCCGTGCCGTTCTCCCTCTCCACGCCCAAAGACCCCGCCGAGGCGTTCCGGCTCCTTGTCGCCGGGCGGCCGGGGGAGACCGCCCTCCTCGCCGGGGGCACCGCCCTCCTGCGCGACCTCGACGAGGGCCAGAACCATGCGACCCATCTCATCTCGCTTCGAAAGCTCCCTTGGAACCGGCATGCCTGGAAGGGAGAGGCGCTCGAGATCGGCAGCACCGAGCCCCTGCGGACCCTCGAGAACGACCCGCTCGTCCGGGCTCGGCTGCCCGGCCTCCACCAGGCGATCGAGGCGGTCGGCTCGGTGGCGCTACGGCACCGCGCGACGTTGGGGGGGAACCTCGGCCGGGCCTCGCCCGCCTCGGACCTGATACCGGTGCTCCTCGCGCTCGAGGCGCTCGTGAACCTGCGGAGCCCCCGGGGACAGCGGGTGGTCGACATCGAGCAGTTCATCATCTCCTCCCGGCAGACCGCGCGCGAGCCGGACGAGCTCATCGAGTCCGTCTCGATCCCCCGTGCCCTTCCGTCGGCGTACGTCTGGCAACGTGTCCGGCCCTCGAACGACATCTCCCAGGTCGGCGTCGCGGTGGCGCTCGGACCGCCCCCCGGCCGCTGGCGGGTGGCGCTCGGCGGCGTCTCCCCGAGGCCGGTCCGGCTCCCCGAGGCCGAGGAGGCGCTCGTATCCCGACGCCCGAGCGAGGCGGAGGTCGAGCTGGCCGCCCAGGCCGCGGCGCGCCACGCGCCGTTCGTCACCGACCGGCGCGCCACCGAAGGCTACCGCCGAAGACTCGTGACGACCCTCGTGCGCCGGGCCGTCCGTTCTACCGCAGAACACCGCGCGCGCCGGGCCGGGCCCAAGGGGGGGCGATGACGGCACCTCCCACGATCACGCTCACCGTGAACGGTCGGACGCTCGAGTGTCGGCGGGTCCCGGACGACGAGCGGCTCCTCGACACCCTGCGATGGCGCCTCGGCCTCAAGGGGACGAAGGAGGGCTGCCGGACCGGCGACTGCGGGGCGTGCACCGTACTAGTCGACGGTGAGAGCGTGCTCTCGTGCCTGGCCCTCACGCACACGGTCGAAGGGTCGAGCCTGGTGACGGTCGAGGGGATCGCCGCGGAGCCGCTCGGCAAGGCCGTGGTCGCCGCCTTCCAGGCGGAAGGCGCGGTGCAGTGCGGCTACTGCACCCCGGGGTTCGTCGTGGCGCTCACGGGCCTTCTGAAGGAGCGCGGGCCCAAGGCGTCCCGCGAGGAGATACTCGCCGCCCTTTCGGGAAACCTGTGCCGGTGCACGGGCTACAGCCCGATCATCCGGGCCACCGAACGCCTGCTGGAGAAGCACCGGTGATCCGCTCCGACCTCGCCGCCAAGCTCGCCGGTCGGACCACGTTCGGCGCCGACCTCGACCGGCCCGGCATGCTCTGGGCGGCGCTCGTCCTCTCCCCGGTCGCCCACGGGAGGATCCGCCGGGTCGACCTTTCGAAGGTCCGCAAGGCCCCGGGGGTGGTGGTCGCGATCACCGCGCCGGACGTCGAGAAGCTTCTCCCGAAGGGAAGCGGCGACCCCGAGCGGCCCGTCTTCCCGACGCGCGAGGTCCTCTACCGTCACCAGCCGATCGCGGCGATCGCTGCCCGGACGCTCTCCGAGGCCCGAGCCGCCGCCCTACTCGCCGAGGTCGACATCGACCCTCTACCGATCGTCGACGACATCGAAACCGTCTTCCCGGAGTGGCCCGAGCCGTCCAAGAAGCCGAACTCGGCGGTCGTCGCCCACGTGCACGCACGCCATGGGGATCTCGAAGCGGCGTTCCGCGAGGCCGAGTTCGTCCACTCCGAGACGTACCGGACCGCCGGCGTGCACCAGGTCGCCCTCGAAACGCACGCCTGTCTCGCCGAGGTGGAAGGGGCGATCTGGCGGGTCACGACCTCGACCCAGAGCCCGTTCTCCGTGCGCGAGGACCTCTCCTCCCAGCTCGGCCTTCCCGAGAGCGCCGTCGTCGTCGAGGGGAGTTGGGTCGGCGGCGGGTTCGGGGGAAAGACGAGCGCGCTGCTCGAGCCGTTCGCCCTCTTGCTCGCCGCCGCGGCCGGAGCTCCCGTGCGTCTTGCCCTCAGCTACCGGGAGGAGTTCCTGCTCGGACGTACAACGCTACCCTGCGTGGTGCGGATCGAGAGCAGCGTCGCCAAGGGCCGGGTGACGGGCCGAAGGGTCCGGATGCTGCTCGACTGCGGCTCGACGATGCCGAGCCGGGATTTCGCCACGGGCTACGCGATCACCTTCCTGTTGGGTCCGTACAACGTCGACACGTTCGAGGTCGAGGGGTACGGTCTCCGGACGAACAAGCCGCCGTTCGGTCCGCACCGGGCCCCGCTCATCCCGCAGCTCACGTTCGTCATCGATTCCCACATGGACTCGATCGCCCGCCGCCTCTCGGTCGACCCGATCGCGTTCCGGAGGGCGCACGTCTGGCACGAGGGCGACTCGACGGCCCTCGGACAGCGGATCGGGCCGTCCGGGATCGATTCCGCGCTCGAGCGGGCCGAGAAGACGGTGCTTCGCTGGAGGGGCAACGCCCCGCGGGAGCACGGCTTCGGCATCGGTGTCGGGTACTGGTCGACCGGGGTCAGCGCCGGGGGCGAGGCGCGCCTGCGCCTGACGCCGCAGGAGCTCGTCATCGAGCAGGGGGAGCGCGAGATCGGGAGCGGCTCCGTAGTCCGGGGGCTCGTCGCCGTCGCCGAGCGCTCCCTCGGCCTTCCCGCCTCGGCGATCCGCGTCGCCTATTCGGATACCGCGAGCGCGCCGTTCGACTCCGGCGTCTTCGGAAGCCGCACCGTCGGGGCGCTCGGCCAGGCGGTGCAGAAGGCGTCGGAGGAGCTCGTGCGCGAACTGGAGGCGCGGACGGGGACGAAAGGATCGCTCCGGCTCGAATTCGACGGACGGTCGATCCGCGCCGTCGCCTCCGGGCTGCGTCGACCCATCGCGGAGCTCCTCACGCCGGAGGAGCTCAACGAAGGGGGACTCAAGGCGCACGGCAAGTTCTACGGTCCGCCGATGAAGTTCGACGAGTCCCGGGTCGTGGCCGGCAGCTTCTATCCCGTCGCCGACGTCGTGGGCGCGGTCCATCTCGCCGAGGTCTCCGTCGACCGGGAGACCGGGGCGGTCAAGGTGCACCGCTATGCCGCCTTCCACGACGTCGGGGTGGCCCTCGACATGGCGATGGTGCGCGCGCAGGTCGAGGGCGGGGTCGTCATGGGCCTCGGCACCGCGCTCACCGAGGAGAGCCTCTGGAGTTCAGAAGGGTCGTTGCGTAACCCGGGCCTGCTCGACTACCGGCTTCCGCGGCTCAACGACGTCCCCCCGATCGAGGTCTACCCGGTCGAAGGATTCCCCGGCGCCGGCCCGTTCGGTGCCAAGGGGGTCGGCGAGCCGCCGATCATCCCGGTACCGGCGGCCGTGGCGAACGCGGTCGCCGACGCGACGGGGGCGAGGGTCTTCGAGCTCCCGCTCTCTCCCGAACGCGTCGCGCGAGCCCTTAAGCTCCTGTAGGCTGGGAAGTCGCGATGCCTATCTCCACCGCCCGGCTCGGGGAGATCCTCGCCGCCTACCCAAAGCTCCCCGTGGTGGCGGCGGTCGGTTCCCACTCGGCGCTCGACATCGCCGACGGCGCGGCGACCGAGGGGTTCCGAACGCTCGTCCTCGCCCAAAAGGGCCGCGAGGCGACGTATGCGCGGTACTACCGGTCCGTCCGGTCGGCGGACGGGACGCTCGTGCGCGGCTGCGTCGACGAGGTCCTCACCTACCCCAAGTTCGCGGACCTTATCGAACCGGTCGAGCAGGAGCGCCTCCGGAAGCGCGGGGCGATCCTCGTGCCGAACCGTGCGCTGAGCTCCTACGTCCCGCTCGCCGACATCGAGGAGCGGCTCGAGCTCCCCATCCTCGGCTCCCGACGGCTCCTTCGGATCGAGGAGCGGACCGAGCGGGAGAACTACTACACGCTACTCGATGCCGCCGGGGTCCCGACCCCTCGCCGGATCGCTTCCCCCCGGGAGATCGACGGCCTCTCCATCGTGAAGCTGCCGCACGCCCGCCGACGGCTCGAGCGCGGCTTCTTCACCGTGGGAAGCTTTGCGGAGTACGAGCGAAAGAGCGCCGAGCTCCTGCGCTCGGGCACGATCCGACCGGAGGACCTTGAGACGGCCCGGATCGAGCGCTACGTCATCGGTCCGGTCTTCAACTTCAACTTCTTCTTCTCGCCGCTCGTTCCCCGCTCGGATGGTCTCGAGCTCCTGGGGGTCGACGAGCGGCGCGAGAGCTCGCTCGACGGGATCGTGCGGCTCCCGGCGGCGCAGCAGTTGGAGATCGGGGACCCGGCGAGGCTACCGGTGTACACGGTCGTCGGCCACGGCACGCTGACGGTCCGGGAATCCCTGCTCGAGGACGTCTTCCGGATGGGCGAGCGGTTCGTGGACGCGGCCCGGGAACGCTATCCCCCCGGGATCCTCGGGCCGTTCTGCCTTCAGACGTGCCTTGACGAAGAGGGGAAACCGACGGTGTTCGATGTGGCGGTGCGGATCGGCGGTGGGACGAACATCCATCTCGGGGTCGGCCACCCGTACGGGAACGCGCTGTGGAGGATGCCGATGAGCAGCGGGCGTCGGATCGCCCGCGAGCTCCGCCAGGCACTGGACGAGGGCCGCCTCCGGGAGGTCGTCACGTGAGCGCCGGCCCTACCCACCCAGAGCCGATCCACCATGCGCCGATCGCGCTCCTCCGCACGCCGCTCTACGATCACCACGTGGCGCTGGGCGGCCACATGGTCCCGTTCAACGGCTGGGAGATGCCCCTTTACTTCGATTCGATCCTCAAAGAACACGTCGCCGTCCGGACGGGTGTCGGCTGGTTCGACGTGTCGCACATGGGGATCCTCACCGTGCGCGGCGGCCACTCGGCGGAGCTGCTCAGCCGCCGGACGACCGCGAACATCGCGCTCCTCTCCCCCGGCCACTGCCGCTACACTTTCCTGCTCGAGTCGACCGGCTCGATCCTCGACGACCTCATCATCACCCGGCTCGACGCCGCCACGGAGTCGCCCTCCTCCTTCCTCGCGGTGCCGAACGCCGGACGGGCGCCCGCGATCTTCGATCTCCTGCGGCAGCACCGGCGCCCGGACACGACGATCGCGCGGGAGAACGGCCGGGTCGCCATCCTCGCTGTCCAGGGTCCGAAGGCTCCGGCCCTCCTCGCCGCCACGTTCGGCTGGGGGTCGCTCGGAAGCCTTGGAGTCTATCAAGCGCGCCTCTTCCCCTCCCGGGCCGGGAGCCCGGTCCCCCCCGAGGGCCGCCTCGCCGCGGAGATCCCGAAGGACCTCGCCGATGGGATTCTCGTCAGCCGGACCGGGTACACGGGAGAGGCGGGCTTCGAGCTGTTCGTCCGGGCCGAGGAGGCGATCGCCGTCGTAGAGCGCCTGGAGGCGGGCGGCGCCGTCCCCTGCGGTCTCGGGGCCCGCGACACGCTTCGGCTCGAGAAGGGGTACCTCCTCTCGGGACAGGATTTCAACCGGGACCGCTCCCCCCTCGAGGCGGCGCAGGAGCGCTTCGTCGAGTTTGACCATCCGTTCGTCGGCCGCGAACCGCTCGAATCGCAGCAGAAGGAGGGGGTCGCCGCCCGGCTCGCGGGGATCGAGGTCGAGGCAGGGGCCGGCATACCCCGCCACGGCACCCCCGTGCTCGCCGACGGGCGGCCGATCGCGATCGTGACGAGCGGCGGGATCTCGCCGACGCTCGGCAAGGGGATCGCGCTCGCCTACCTTCCGAAGCCTTGGCGCGAACCCGGCCAGACGCTATCGCTGGACCTGCGCGGCCACCCTGTCTCCGCGAAGGTCGTGAAGCTGCCGTTCCTGCGAGCCGCCAAAGCTCCGGGCGCCACCGTTCCGCCCTGACCCGCGTGTCGGAAATCCGTCCCCAAGGCTCGCCGTCGAGGGGGGGGCTCCCTAAGGGCCTCTCCTGGGCGCTCGAGGGGGACCGGGGCCGAAGAACGAGGCCCCTTTCCGCCACCTGCGGGTATTATGTTCCCCCTTACCGGTGCGGTCCCCGACCTCGCTTAAGGGGCGAAGTACGCCCGCTCGCGAGGAGGGAGAACACCAAGCATGGGAGAACAGAGGAGAGGACGAACGTATCGAACGAGCCGGATCGGCCCTTGGGCCGCCGGATCCGCGGGAGCCGCGATCGCCATATCGCTCCTGATGGCGCTGTCGCCTGCCGGCCTCGGCGCGAAGGCCCACACGACGCAATTGCCCCCCTACCACGGAACGACGTCGAACTCGGGGACGACGCTCAACGCGAACTGCGGTGCCGCCGGCGGCAAGCCGACGCACTGGAAGCCGTCGAACGGTGTGGTCAGCGGCGCCTCGAGCGCTTCGGCCCATTCGTGCTCGTGGCTCCTCTACGGTGAGGCGGCCTCGTACGCGAACCACTGGATCGGCATCTCGTTCCCGTTCCACGCCAGCACCGCCGCGAAGTACAACGTGACGGAGGGCCTGTCTTGGAAGGTCAACAGCGCGATGCACTTGACCACCGCAACGTGCCCGGTCGCCAACAACTACACGA